>NZ_MOEN01000022.1 GCF_001968985.1 Desulfurobacterium indicum
CCTGTAGCTATAGAAGAAGGACTCAGATTTGCTATTCGTGAAGGTGGTAGAACTGTAGGTGCAGGTGTTGTTACTGAGATTTTAGACTAAGAGGGGTAGGTAATGGCTCAGGATCGCATAAGAATAAAACTTATGGCTTATGACCATAGATTACTTGATAGATCAGTGCAGGAAATAATTGATACAGTAAAGAGGACTGGCGCCATTGTTGCCGGTCCTATTCCTCTTCCGACAAAACGTTCCGTATGGAGCGTAATAAGGTCTCCTCACAAGTACAAATATTCTCAAGAGCAGTTTGAAATTAGAAGACACAGAAGATTACTTGATATTAAAAACCCCAAACCTCAAACCGTGGAAGCGCTTATGGATCTTAAGCTTCCCGCCGGTGTTGATGTAGAGATTAAGCTTGACTAATAAAGAGGTGAAACAATGAAAGGAATCCTCGGTAGAAAGATTGGTATGACTCAAATTTTTACTGAAGACGGAAAGGCACTTGCCGTTACTGTAATAGAGGCAGGTCCATGTACTGTTGTTCAGAAAAAGACAGAAGACAAAGACGGCTATACTGCTCTTCAGCTTGGCTTCATGGAAAAGAACAAGGCTGAGAGCAAGTTTCCAAAGCCACTTTTGGGCCACTTTAAGAGGGCTGGTATTAAGCCAGTGAGATTTCTTAAGGAAGTTAAATTTGATGATGTTGATAAGTATAACGTTGGTGACAAAATAACCGTTGAAATTTTCCAGCCTGGCGAAAAGGTGGATGTGACGGGCACATCAAAAGGTCGTGGTTTCGCCGGTTATCATAAGAGATGGGGCTTTGGTGGTGGTAGAAAGTCTCACGGTTCAGACTTCCACGAAGGTCCTGGTTCAATAGGTGCTTGTGCCTTTCCCGGCAGAGTGCACAAGGGTAAGAAAATGGCAGGACATTATGGTAATGCACAGGTTACGGTTAAGAACCTTGAAATCGTTGATGTAATTCCGGAAAAAAACCTTATTCTTGTTAAAGGTGCTATTCCAGGATATAAAGGCTCCTTTGTAGTAGTTAAAGGAAAGTAAGGGGTGAACTATGGAAATTAAGGTGTTGAATACTGCAAATCAGGAAGTTGGAACTGTTTCTATAAGTGATGACATAGCTAATGCGCCTATAAAAAGCCATGCTATATGGGAAACAGTTAAGTGGCAGCTTGCAAAGCGCAGGAGAGGAACTCACTCTACTAAGACGAGAGCTGAAGTTAGAGGTGGTGGAAGGAAGCCTTGGCCTCAGAAGCATACAGGAAGGGCAAGACAGGGCTCTATCCGTGCACCTCAGTGGGTAGGTGGTGGAGTAGTTTTTGGTCCAAAGCCAAGGGATTACTCTTACAACTTACCTAAAAAGGTTAGGAAGGTTGCCCTTAGAAGTGTTGTAGCAGGTAAGCTCAGTGACGGTTCAATAATCGTTGTTGAAGATTTTGCCTTTGAAACTCCAAAGACCAAGCAGGCTGTTGAGTTTCTCAAGAATCTTGGACTTGAAAACGAAAAAGTTCTAATTGTTGTGCCTGAATTTGATGAGAACACATGGAAGTCTTTTAGAAACCTTCCAAATGTAAAACTTCTTGAGATTGACGGATTAAACGTTTACGACATGCTCTGCTACGATAAGTGCATCTTCTTCAAATCCACTCTACCTAAATTAGAGGAGAGGTTATCAAGATGAAGACTCCTTATGATATAATCGTCCGTCCGATTGTAACGGAAAAGAGCGTTCGCCTTGCGAACATGGAAGTTAAAAGCTCAAAAACAAAAGAGACAAAGAAGATTACGAAGATTACTTTTGAAGTAGCAATGGATGCTACGAAGCCTGAGATAAAGGAAGCCGTAGAAAAAATTTTCAACGTTAAGGTTGATAAGGTTAACACTATGGTTGTTAAAGGTAAGAGAAAGGGAATCAGGCTTTTAAGAGGAAAGAAGAGAGACTGGAAGAAAGCAGTAGTGACACTCAAGCCAGGATATGAAATCGATCTTGAGAACTTGTAAGTAAGAGGAGTTGAGCAATGGGAATAAAGAAGTTTAAACCATATACCCCAAGCAGGCGTTTTATGACAGTTTCCGACTTCTCAGAGATAACAAAGAAAGAACCTGAGAAGTCACTTACCGTTGGCTTTGTAAGGGGAACAGGTAGAAACAACCAGGGAAGAATTACAACAAGACACAAAGGTGGCGGACATAAGAGAAGATACAGAATTATTGATTTTAAAAGAGATAAGATAGGTATTCCTGCAAAAGTTGCTTCTATCGAATACGATCCAAACAGGTCTGCAAGGATTGCTCTTCTTGTTTATGCTGATGGTGAAAAAAGATACATAATATGGCCTGACGGACTTAAAGTTGGTGATACCGTTGTTGCGGGTCCGGATGCTGAAATAAAAGTAGGAAATGCCCTTCCACTCAGAAACATACCTGTTGGTACGATTGTTCACAACGTTGAGCTTAAACCTAAAAAAGGTGGTCAACTTGCAAGATCTGCAGGTTCTTTTGCTCAGCTTATGGGTAAGGTTGGCGACTACGCTCAGCTTAGACTTCCTTCAGGTGAGCTTAGACTTGTTCACCTTGATTGTATGGCAACAATCGGTCAGGTTGGAAACATCGACCACGAAAACATTGTTATCGGTAAAGCCGGAAGGTCAAGATGGCTTGGTATCAGACCTACGGTTCGCGGAACGGCTATGAACCCTGTTGATCACCCTCACGGTGGTGGTGAAGGTAGAACATTCGGTAAACATCCTGTTACACCCTGGGGTCAGCCTACTAAAGGATATAAGACAAGACCTAAACGTAAGTATTCAGACAGATTTATTATTAAACGCAGGACTAAGTAACGGAGGTTTTTGATGGGACGTTCACTAAAGAAGGGTCCCTATGTGAACCCTAAAATTTTAAAAAAAGTTAGAGCCATGAACGAAACTGGTGAGAAGAAAGTTATAAAGGTATGGGATAGAGCCTGTGTCATCGTTCCTGAGTTTGTTGGACATACATTTGCCGTGTACAACGGACAAAAGTTTATTCCGGTATATGTTACAGAGCAGATGATAGGTCACAGGCTTGGTGAGTTTTCCCTTACCAGAACATTCAGAGGACATGCCGGACAGAAAGTTGCCAAGAAGAAGTAAGGAGAGGTAGAAGATGGCTGTTGAAAACAGAGACTACTATAAAGAAGGCGAAAGAGGCTTTGCCACACCTGTTGAGGCAAGGGCTGTATGGAGAAAGGCAAGAATGTCTGCCTCAAAGGTAAGACTTGTTATTGATCTTATAAGAGGTAAGCATGTTGAAGAGGCTCTTGCCATACTTGCCAACTGCCCAAGAAAAGCGGCAAAGATGATTGAAAAGGTTCTTAAAAGCGCTATAGCTAACGCTGAACAAAAAGGACTTGATGTGGATTCTCTCTTTGTTAAGAAGGCCTATGTTGACGAGGGTCCTACAATGAAGAGGGTAAAACCTCGTGCTATGGGTAGAGCAAATGTTATCAGAAGAAGAACCTGCCACATTACCGTTGTGGTAGGAGAGAAAGAATCAAAATAACGGGGGTAAGCTTTGGGACAGAAAGTGCATCCAGTAGGATTTAGACTTGGAATTACAAAAGATTGGGAATCCAGATGGGTTGCCAAGGAAAAAGGTAAGTATGTTAACTTCCTTCATGAAGACCTTAAAATAAGGAAGCTTATTAAGCAGAAGTATTACCATGCGGGAATTGCCCGTATAGATATTGAAAGGACGCTTGATAAGATCAACATCAGAATATGGGCTGCAAGGCCAGGCCTTCTCATTGCCAGAAAAGGAGCTCAGGTAAAAGAGCTTAGAAAAATCCTTGAAGGTCTCACAGGAAAGAGCGTTTACATTAATATCGAAGAGGTAAAACATCCGCAACTTAACGCTCAGCTTGTTGCTGAAAACGTTGCTGCTCAGCTAGAGCGCCGTGTGGCGTTCAGGCGTGCGATGAAAAGGGTTATCGCTGATGCTATGAGAGCAGGTGCCAAGGGTATCAAAGTTCAGTGTGCCGGAAGACTCGGTGGCGCCGACATGGCAAGGACAGAGTGGTATCGTGAAGGAAGAGTTCCTTTACAAACCATTCGTGCAGATATAGATTATGGCACGGCAGTTGCCCAGACAAAATACGGTGTTATTGGTGTTAAAGTATGGATCTATAAAGGTGATGTTTACAAAGATGAAACAGAAGAGATCCTTAAGAGACTTGAGAAAGAAGTAAAAGAAGAAATGGCAAGGGGTGAGTAACCATGTTGATGCCTAAAAGAACGAAATTCAGGAAGCAGCAGAGAGGAAGACTTAAAGGTAAGTCATATAGAGGTAACACTCTTGCGTTTGGTGATTATGGTATTCAGGCTCTTGAGCCCGGTTACATTACAACCAATCAAATAGAGGCTGCAAGGGTTGCAATGACAAGAACCATGAAAAGAGGCGGTAAGGTCTGGATAAGGATCTTTCCAGATAAACCTTACACCAAAAAGCCTCTTGAAACTCGTATGGGTAAAGGTAAAGGTAACGTTGAGACCTGGGTGGCACCTGTTAAGCCTGGAAGAATAATGTTTGAGGTTGCAGGTGTTGCTGAAGACGTTGCTATGGAAGCTTTAAGGCTTGCCATCTTCAAACTTCCCATCAAATGTAGAATTGTCAAAAGGGAAGAAATATAAGCATCAAGGAGTAAGCAATGAAAAAGTTAACAGAAGATTTAAGGGCTAAAAGCACTGAAGAGCTCAAAAATATGGTTGCCGAGCTCAAAGAAAGTCTTTTGAAAATGAGATTTAAAAATGCTTTCGGTCAGCTTGAAAGTACAGCTGACATTAGAAAAACAAGAAGGCAAATTGCTCGCATTTTGACTATTCTCAGAGAGCGTGGAGTGAAGCTCTAATCTGGAGGAAGTAATGGCTGAAACGAGAGTTAATAGAAGAAAGGTAAGAGTGGGTGTTGTTGTAAGCGACAAGATGGATAAGACCGTAGTTGTTCGTGTTACAAGGGAGTTTAGACACCCTGTTTATGGTAAAAGGGTTAAATTCTCTAAAAAATATATGGCACACGATGAAACAAATCAGTGCCAGGTTGGTGACGTTGTGAAGATTATGGAAACAAGACCTTTGTCAAGACATAAAAGATGGAGAGTTATTGAAGTTATAGAAAAAGCCAAAAAACTTGGTGAGTAAATCCCCGCAAGAGGAGTAGAGCTATGATTCAGGTTCAAACATACTTAAATGTTGCAGATAATACAGGGGCAAAGAAAGTTCAGTGTATAAGAGTGCTTGGCGGTTCAACCAGAAGGTATGCGTCCCTCGGGGATGTTATCGTTGTTACAGTTAAAGATTCTATCCCAAACGCAACTGCCAAGAAAGGAGAAGTTTACAGGGCGGTTGTTGTTAGGACAAAAAAAGAGGTAAGACGCCCCGACGGAACATACATAAAGTTTGACGACAATGCAGTTGTTATACTTAACAAGCAGGGTGAACCTCTTGGCACCCGTATTTTAGGTCCTGTTGCAAGAGAAGCAAGACAGAAAGGATTCACAAAAATTGCTTCACTTGCGCCGGAAGTTATTTAAGGGAGGATTCTAATGGCTAAGAAGAAGTTTAAGATAAAAGCCGGTGACAAAGTTGTAGTTATCGCCGGCAAAGATAAAGGAAAGGTAGGAAAAGTTCTTAAAGTGCTTCCAGAGGAAGAGAGAGTTATTATTGAGGGTGTAAGAATCGTCAAAAAGCACCTTAAACCAAGCCAGAAGTATCCTGAAGGTGGCATTATAGAAAGAGAGGCTCCTATTCATATAAGTAACGTTATGCTTGCTGATCCTAAAGATGGGAAACCAACAAGGGTTGGTATTAAGTTTGAAAACGGAAAGAAAATCAGGTATGCTAAGCGTTCAGGATCTGTTATTGATGAAATCAGTAAACCGGCGGGTCGGTAATCCGCTTGTTTTAAGGAGGAAAGATGGCTGAGAAGTATATTCCAAGACTTAAAGAGATGTATAAAAAAGAGGTTATTCCAGCACTCCAGAAGAAGTTTAACTACAAGAACATTATGGAGGTTCCAAAGATAGAAAAGATTGTAGTTAACATGGGTGTTGGTGAAGCCGTTCAAAACATTAAAGCTCTTGAAAATGCAATGAGAGACCTTGAACTTATAACAGGTCAAAAGCCTTCCGTGAGGAGGGCGAAAAGGTCAGAAGCTGGATTTAAGCTTCGTAAGGGAATGCCTATTGGTGCCAAGGTTACTCTTAGAGGCGACAGAATGTATGATTTTCTTGACAGGCTTATATCAATAGCTCTTCCCAGGGTTAGAGACTTTAAGGGTCTTTCACCAAGGTCTTTCGACGGAAGAGGAAACTACAACTTCGGTCTTACTGAACAGGTTGTTTTTCCTGAGATAGACTACGATAAAGTAGATGCTATTAGAGGTATGAACATAACTATCGTTACGACTGCAAAAACAGATGAGGAAGCAAAAGCACTGCTTGAAGCTTTTGGATTCCCATTCAGGAAATAACAGTAGGGAGGCATAATGGCAAGGAAAGCTTTAATCGTAAAAGCTCAAAGAGAGCCAAAATATAAAGTTAGGAAGTATAATAGATGTCCTATATGTGGACGTCCAAGAGGTTTTATAAGAGAGTTCGGAATGTGTAGATTATGTTTCAGAACGCTTGCTCTTCAAGGCAAAATTCCTGGAATTAAAAAGGCAAGCTGGTAAAAACACGATGGAGAGGTAAGGCAAGATGATGATGGATACTGTTGCAGATTTTCTTTCAAGAATTCGCAACGCCAACCTTGTATATAAAGAATATGTAGATGCTCCATATTCAAAGGTAAACGAGGCAATTGCAAGAATCCTAAAAGAAGAGGGATTCATCAAAGATTATGAGATTATTGAGGTTCCTTTTGAAAGGACAAAGAATCCTGAAAACAAGAAAAAGCTTATCAGGGTTCACCTTAAATACGGTCCTAACAGAGAAAGAGTTATAAACGAGATAAAGAGGATTTCAAAACCTGGTAGAAGGGTTTACGTTGGTGTTGAAGATATTCCTCTTGTTAAAGCGGGGCTTGGTGTTGCCATTCTCTCCACCAATAAAGGCATTATTCCTGGTTACAAAGCGAGAAAGCTTGGTGTAGGTGGAGAAGTTCTTTGTTACGTATGGTAAAACCAGAAATTTTAGAAGGAGTGGAGCTATGTCAAGAATAGGTAAGATGCCTGTTGAAATACCTCAGGGAGTAACGGTTGAAGTAAAACCGGGAAACCACGTTGTTGTTAAAGGGCCAAAAGGGCAGCTTGAGTTTACTTTCAATCCAAAACTTACAATTAAAGTGGAAGATAACAAGGTAATTGTTGAAAGGCCTAACGACGAAAAGCAGATGAGGGCTCTTCACGGGACGACTAGAGCCATAATTAATAATATGGTAACAGGTGTTTCTAAAGGTTTTGAAAAGGTTCTTGAAATTAAAGGTCTCGGTTACAGGGCTTTTGTAAAGGGAAAAACCCTTGAATTACACCTTGGTTTTTCTCATCCTGTTCTCTACCAGATTCCTGAAGGGATAGAGATAGATGTTGACAGAGATAATAACGTTTTTGTTCGTGGTGTAGATAAGCAAAAAGTTGGTCAGGTCGCTGCTGAGATCAGATCCTTCAGACCACCTGAGCCTTACAAAGGTAAAGGTATAAGATACAGAGGCGAAAGAATCATCCTTAAAGCTGGTAAATCAGCTAAGAAGTAATCTCTTTACTAAGAGGGGTAAAAATGGCTAAGATGACGAGAAAAGAGCGAATAGCAAAGAAACATAGAAGAGTTAGAAAGAAAGTCTTTGGCACACCTGAAAGGCCAAGACTTGCCGTTTATAAAAGCCTTAAGCATATGTATGCTCAGATTATTGATGATACTAAAGGACACACACTTGTTGCTGCTTCAACCGTAGATAAAGAAGTTAAAGAAAAAATCAAAGGTCTTTCCAAGACCGAAGCGGCAAGGGTTGTAGGTCAGGTTATAGCTGAAAGAGCAAAAGCTAAAGGCATCACTGCCGTTGTTTTTGATAGAGGTGGTTTTATCTATCACGGCAGAATAAAGGCAATAGCTGAAGGTGCCAGAGAAGGCGGCTTAGAATTTTAAGGAGGTAATTGATGGCTAAGAGGGTTAAACCTGAAGGTTTAGAGTTAAAAGAGAGACTTGTTCATATTAACAGAAACGCCAAGGTTGTTACCGGCGGTAGAAAGTTTAGTTTTACTGCTTTTGTCGTTGTCGGTGACGGAAACGGTGTTGTTGGATTCGGTAGAGGTAAAGCATCTGAAGTTCCAGATGCTATCAGGAAGGCTACAGAAGATGCCAAGAAAAACTTAATAAAAATTCCGGTTGTTGATGGTACTATACCTTTTGAAGTTCAGGAAAGGTTCGGTGCATCAACCATTATTATGAGACCGGCTGCTCCTGGTACTGGAGTTATTGCATCAGCTCCAGTTCGTGCGGTTCTTGAGTCAGCTGGTATTACGGATATTCTTACAAAGGTTATAGGCTCAACAAATCCACATACTGTTGTTAGAGCTGTTCTTAAAGCTCTTGAAAAACTTAAACTTCCTGAAGAGTTTGCAGAACTTCGCGGTGTTTCAACGGAAGAGCTTAGAAAACGCTGGAAACTTCCGGGTAGAAGAATCACTCCGGAAGGTGAAATTGTCAGGAGGTAATAGATGGCTAAGGTTAAGATAACGCTTGTAAGAGGACTTGCCGGTAAGAACAAAAGAAAGAGAGCTACACTTGAGGCTCTTGGTCTGAGAAAGAGAGGAAGAAGCACTGTTAAGGAGCTTAATCCTGCTATTGAAGGTATGATAGCTAAGGTTGAAGACCTTGTAAAAGTAGAACCGCTGGAGGAGTGAAATGGAACTTAAATTACATAAGCTTAAGCCTAATGAGGGTGCTGTTAGAGAAAAGAAAAGAGTTGGTAGAGGACACGGTTCTGGAGTTGGTAAAACGTCTGGTAGAGGACAAAAAGGCCAGAAGGCCCGTTCCGGTTGGAGTGGAGGAACAAGACCAGGATTTGAAGGTGGACAGACGCCCCTTTACATGAGATTTCCAAAGAGAGGATTTTCTAATTATCCTTTTAAAAAAGAGTATGAAGTTGTTAACGTTAAGGATTTAAATAAGTTTGAAGAAGGAACGGAGGTTACTCCTGAAGTTTTAGCTGCTGCAGGACTTGTTGCGAAGAATAAGCCTGTAAAGATACTTGGCGATGGAGAAATTAACGTTAAGCTTACAGTTAAAGCTCACAAGTTCTCTTCATCTGCAAAAGAGAAGATAGAAAAGGCAGGTGGTGTTTGTGAGATTATAGAGGGGTAATAGATGAACCTTTCCAAGATATTTGCCAATGTATTCGAGGTGCCCGAATTAAAGAAAAGGCTTCTGTTTACATTTGCGCTCCTTGCCGTTTTCAGGCTGGGAGCGCATATACCTACACCGGGTATCAACGTTGCGGCACTCTCTGAATTTTTCCAGAGAGCGCAAGGAACTATGTTCGGTTTTATGGATGCCTTTTCTGGTGGTGCTCTTTCAAAGCTGACAATTTTTGCTCTTGGCGTTATGCCTTATATCAGCGCTTCCATTATAATGCAGCTTTTTACTGTTGC
Source organism: Desulfurobacterium indicum (assembly GCF_001968985.1). Classification (NCBI taxonomy): domain Bacteria; kingdom Pseudomonadati; phylum Aquificota; class Aquificia; order Desulfurobacteriales; family Desulfurobacteriaceae; genus Desulfurobacterium; species Desulfurobacterium indicum. The sequence goes on from NZ_MOEN01000022.1 coordinate 9,631, forward strand.
ATTTCCTTCCCTTGAAAAGCTGGCAAAGGAAGAAGGTGAATACGGAAGAAAAAAGATTAATCAATATACCAGATATGGGTCTGTTGCCCTTGCATTTATCCAGGCTCTCGGTATAGCTATTGGACTTCAAGGTATGAAAAGTCCTTCAGGCATACCTGTTGTGCCAAATCCAGGTTTCACATTCATCTTTGTTTGTGTTACCACTTTGGTTGCCGGTTCAACCTTCCTTATGTGGCTTGGCGAGAAGATAACGGAACACGGTGTTGGTGAAGGGATGTCACTACTTATCTTTGCAGGTATTGTCAGCAGGATACCTTCATCAGTTATTAACGTAATTACTCAATTTAAAGGTGGAGAGCTTTCCCTTTTTAAATTAGTAGGAATTATTCTTATTATTCTTACAATGACTGCTCTTGTAATATATGTTGAAATGGCAGAAAGAAGGGTTCCCCTTCAGTATGCAAAACGTTCTGCTCCTCAGGTTGGCGGAACTTACACCAGTTTTTTACCTATAAAGCTTAATCCTGCTAACGTTATTCCTATTATCTTTGCGGCATCAATTATGATGTTTCCAGCAACGATAACAAAGTTTATCCATACTGCATGGGCTCAGAAGATAGCTCATATTCTTATGCCAGGGACACCAACTTATTTAATTATTTATGGTGTACTTATCTTCTTTTTTACCTACTTTTACACTGCCGTTATCTTTAATCCTGAAGAGATTGCAGATAACCTTAATAAGGCTGGTGGTTTTATTCCAGGGATTAGGGCCGGTAAAGATACGGTTGAATACCTTGACAGGATCGTTTCAAGGTTGACCTTTGCAGGTGCCGTTTTCCTTACGACGATTGCTATTGTTCCTCTCATAATTATGCAGAGAATGCACTTCCCGTTTTACTTTGGAGGAACAGCTCTTCTGATCGTTGTTGGTGTTGCCCTTGATACGTTGAGAAGGATAGAGGCTTTTGCCCTTAATGTTTCTTACGAAGGATTCTTAGGAAAGAGGAAGAGACGCAAGAGAACTGGATTTGGGGGAGTAAGATGATAAAAGTTATATTCCTGGGACCTCCGGGAGCCGGTAAAGGGACTCAGGCTGTGAGAATAGCAGAAAAGTACGACGTTCCTCACATTGCTACTGGTGATATCCTTAGGGCGGCTGTTAAAGAGGGAACAGAACTTGGAAAGCTTGCAAAGTCTTACATGGACAAGGGAGAGCTTGTTCCAGACGATGTAATTATAGGGATTATAAGAGAGAGATTATCTCAGGATGATGTAAAGAAGAATGGTTTCATCCTTGATGGATTTCCAAGGACGCTTCCTCAGGCTGAAGCTCTTGACGAACTTTTAAAAGAGATAGGAATGGAACTTGATAAGGTTATCTACCTTAACGTTGAAGATGAAGAGATAGTTAAAAGACTCCTTGCAAGGGGAAGAGCAGACGATAGAGAAGATGTTATCCGCAATAGGCTTGAGGTTTACAGGAAACAGACAGCACCTCTTATCGATTACTACACCAGCAAAGGTCTTTTGGCAGAGATAAACGGTGTTGGTGATATTAATGAAATCACACAGAAGATAGAAAAGGCAATAGGTGTAAATGGTTAAAAGATTTAAATCTAAAATAATATTGAAAAGTCCCGAAGATATCGCCAAACTGAGAAATGCGGCGGCTTTGACCATGGAGATTCTCCTTAAAATAGGAGAAGAGATAAAGGCGGGAATATCAGCCCTTGATATAGATAAGCTTGCCAAAAGTTATTGTAAGGAATACGGTGTAAAACCGGCCTTTTTAGGATATGCAGGTTTTCCGGGAGCCATCTGTGTTTCTGTGAATGAAGAGGTTGTTCATGGTCTCCCGACGAAAAAGAAAGTGTTTAAAGAAGGAGACATCGTTAGCCTTGATTTTGGCGTTATAAAAGATGGATTCTACGGTGATGTTGCCATTACTTTTCCAGTTGGGAAAATTGCGGAAAATGCTGAAAAACTCCTGAAAGTGACCAGAGAGTCTCTATATAAAGGTATAGAACAGGCATTACCGGGAAATAAGCTTATAGATATCTCCAGAGCAGTTCAAAGATACGTTGAAGGGCACGGTTTTTCAGTTGTGAGAGATTATGCAGGCCACGGTCTTGGGAGATCTCTACATGAGGATCCTCAGATAACAAATTACGTTTACAAGGGGTATCCCGATATTACTCTTGAACCGGGTATGACCTTTGCCATAGAGCCGATGGTGAATGAAGGAACTTATAAAGTTAAAGTTAAAAGAGATAAGTGGACGGTTGTTACAAAAGATGGTAAACTATCTGCTCACTTTGAGCATGATATTGCCATTACAGAAAATGGATATATAATTCTATCGGAAATTTAATTAAAACCAAACAGCTTTATGAGGAGAAGTATGGCAAAAGAGAAGGGTATTCAGGTAGAGGGAAAGGTTGTTGAAGCTCTCCCTAACGCTTACTTTAAGGTGGAACTTGACAACGGACATCAAGTTCTTGCTCATGCATCGGGAAAGATGAGAGTTCACTTTATTAGAATACTGCCAGGCGACCGTGTGGTTGTCGAGCTTAGCCCCTATGATCTTACGAGAGGAAGAATCATTTTCAGGAAAGGATAATCCGTCCCTTTAAATAGACCGCGGCTAACGGCACAAAACTTTAAACGACGGAGAGGTAGAATGAAAGTAAGACCATCTGTGAAGAAGATCTGCCCGAAGTGCAAGATCATCAAGAGAAAAGGTGTTGTAAGGGTTATATGTGAAAACCCAAAACACAAGCAGAGACAGGGTAAGTAAGGAGGAAAAATGGCAAGGATAGCAGGTGTTGACATTCCTGACAACAAGAAAGTTCCCTATTCACTTGCTTACATCTACGGAATAGGTATAAAAACAGGTTTTAAGATCTGCCAGGAAGCAGGTATAGATCCTGAGAAAAGAGTAAAAGACCTTACAGAAGAAGAGATAGCAAAGATAAGAAAGATCATCGAAAACGAATATAAGGTTGAAGGTGATCTCAGAAAAGAAATTGCAATGAACATCAGGAGACTCGTAGATATTGGATGCTACAGAGGAATTAGACACAGACTCGGTCTTCCAGTGAGAGGTCAGAGAACAAGAACTAATGCCAGAACGAGAAAAGGTCCTAAGAAGACGGTAGCCGGTAAGAAGAAGGCTACTAAGAAGTAAAGGAGGTAATTGATGGCAAGAGGCAAGAGAAGAGGTGGTGCCAAGAAAAAGGCGAAAAGAACCGTTGGTTATGCAATAGCACATATTCAGACAACGTTTAACAATACAATTATTACCTTTACCGATAAAGAAGGGAACGTTCTTACATGGGCAAGCGGTGGAACGGTTGGATTTAAAGGTACGAGAAAGAGTACGCCTTACGCCGCTCAGCTCGCTGCCGAAAAGGCTGCTAAAAAAGCTATTTCAGATTATGGTGTTAAGGACGTTGAAATCTGGATTAAAGGAAACGGTGGTGGCAGAGAGACTGCTATAAAAGCAATAGCAGCTACAGGTTTAAACGTGAAAGTGATTAAGGATGTTACTCCTATTCCTCATGATGGTTGCAGACCACCTAAGAGAAGAAGAGTTTAATGGAGGTAGTTGATGGGTAGATATACAGGACCAAAATGGCGTATAGCTCGCCGTTTAGGCGTTAATATTTATGTTGGTGAAGAAAAATCTCAGAAAGGGAAGGCTATTACAGATAGAAGACCTTATCCTCCGGGACAGCACGGTAAAAGCAGGAGAAAGATTTCCTACTACGGCCGTCAGCTTATGGAAAAGCAAAAGGTTAAGTATTACTATGGCATTAGAGAAGAACAGTTCAGACGATTCTACGAAATGGCCGAAAGAATGAAAGGTCAAACAGGTGAAAACCTTCTTAAACTTCTTGAGAGCAGACTTGACAATGTAGTTTACAGGCTTGGTTTCGGTAAATCTCACAGACATGCAAGACAGCTTGTTGTTCACGGCCATATTCTTGTAAACGGCAAGAAGGTTAACAGACCATCTTTCCTTGTTAAGCCGGGAGATGTAATAGAAGTAAGAGAGAAGAGCAGAAACATTCCTGACATTATTTCAGGAATTGAGCTTGCTCAGCAGAGAGGCATTCCTTCATGGCTTGAGCTTGATGCCGAAAACTTTAAAGGTATTGTTAAGGCAGAGCCTACAAGAGAAGAGATTGAGATTCCAATCGCTGAGAACCTTATCGTTGAGCTCTACTCTAAGTAATAGTTAACCCTTAGTGGAGGAAAATAATGATTGAATTTATCAAGCCGGAAACATTCCGCTGGGAGGAGCACACCGACACCTACGGTAGGTTTGTCGTTGAGCCTCTGGAAAAAGGATACGGTATTACTGTCGGAAACGCACTGAGAAGAGTTCTTCTTTCCTCCATAGAAGGTGCTGCTCCAACGGCTGTTAAGTTTGAAGGAGCATGGCACGAATTTACAACACTTCCCGGTGTGGTGGAAGATTTAACGGAAATCGTTCTTAACATAAAAGAGTTAAGGTTTGCCCTTTACGGTGATGGTCCTGTATTTATTGAACTTAGAAAAAAAGGTCCCGGTAAGGTGCTCGCCTCCGATTTTGAGCTTCCTTCTCAGGTTAAGCTTCTTACGCCTGACAAGGAAATAGCAACTCTTGACAATGAAAATTCTGAAATAGAGATGCACCTTCGTATAGATAAAGGCAAGGGGTTTGTTCTTTCTGAAGAGATTCAGGAAATATTTGACATAACAACTCTCGGATGGATAGCCCTCGATGCTGATTTTTCACCTGTTAGAAAAGTTGCCTTCAGGGTTGAAGATACGAGGGTAGGAAGAAGAACTGACTATAACAAGCTTGTTATGGAAATATGGACTGACGGCGGCGTAACGCCGAAGGAGGCTCTGGCTAAGGCGTGTTCAATCCTTATAGAGCACTTCTCTTCCGTTATGGCAAATCTTACAGAATCTTCCCCGGAAACGGCTGTTATTGAAGTTGAAAAAGAGGAAGAGCCTGCTGATACAAAACTTTCTATGACTCTTGAGGAAGCCGGTTTAAAATCAAGAGCTCTAAGAGCGTTAAAAGAAGCCGGTATTGAAACGATAGGAGATCTCGTTAACTTAACAGAAGCTGACCTTAAAAAGGTGAAGGGTCTTGGGAACAAGTCCATAGCACAGGTGAAGGAGGTTCTTTCCTCGTTAGGACTTGAACTTGGAGGTAAAGAATGAGACATAGAATAAAGAGGAAAAAACTTGGCAGACCTACAGAGCACAGAGTTATGATGCTCAGGAACCTTGTTACTGACCTTATGGAACACGGTAAGGTTGTTACAACAGTTGCAAGGGCAAAAGAACTTAGAAGGCTTGCTGATAAGGTTATTACAAAGGCCAAGGATGAAGATAAAGTTAAGGCTCTAAGAGAAGTTTTAACAGTAGTTACCAAAAAAGATGTTGCATTTAAGGTTGTTAACGAAATAGCACCTAAATATGCAGATAGAAATGGTGGTTACACAAGGTTACTTCACTACGACTACAGAAAAGGTGATGCTGCACCAACGGCTATTGTTATGCTTGTTGAAGCAGGAGAAGAACGAGAATAATTAACTTTTTCTATTTTTAGAAAAAGGGGCTTTAAAGCCCCTTTTTTAATTTCTTCGGGGAAAATAGTAGAATTATTTTACTATGAGATTGGATAGTTTTGAAAAAGTATTAATGTTAATGTTTTTCACATCTTTGCTATTGTTTTCCTGTGGATATCAGGAAAGTAGTAATACCACATGGGTGTTTGCCGTTTATATGGCAGGTGATAATAGCTTATCCGATTATGCTACTTTAGACCTTAAAGAGATGATGGATGCTGGTGCTGATGACAATGTGAAAGTAGTGGTTCTTTGTGACAGAGGCGAGGGAACAACCCTTTATGAAGTAAAAAAGGGATGGCTTGAGCCTGTAGAAAGCTTTGGGAATTTAGATACAGGTGATCCGTCAACACTTGCTCTTTTTCTTGACGCTATAAAGAACAGGTATTCATATAAAAAAATAGCTCTTGTTTTTTGGGATCACGGTGATGGCTGGCAGGATGCTGCCTTTGATGATTCTTCAAGAAGTTCTCTTAAAATGTCTGAGATAAAGAGAATTCTGGATAGCAGAAATTTTCATGTTGATTTTTTAGGTTTTGATGAGTGTTTAGCCGGGATGGCAGAAGTTTTTTACACTTTTAAAAATAGTTCAAACGTTACTGTTGCATCAGAAGCTTCAGAGCCCGGCTTTGGGTGGGATTATAAAGACTTAATTGAAAGATTGAAGAGAAATTATTCCTGGAATGGTGAAGATTTAGGGAAGGCGGCAGTTGATTCATACTATCAATTTTATACTAATAGAACGGAGTACTGCCAGCCGGATTGCACTCTGGCAGCGGTTACAGGTAAAAATGCGACAGATATTACTTACTACGTGAATCTTCTTGCTTCTTATGGTTTAAATGGAACTGTTTCTTTATTGCAGGACTATTATTATGCAAGGGATAATTCTCTGGAACCGGAACCTGTATATTTCCCTTTTTACGTGGATCTTTACTCTTTCTCTAAAAGTTTGAATGCTACAACGACGGATTTAAACGTTAAAATTGCTGCCACAAATCTTATGTCTGTAATTGGCGGGATATACTTTAAATCAACAAACTCTTCGTTAAAAGGTGTTTCGATATATTTCCCGAACGATGTTTATGATTATTTTGATGCTTACTTTAATTCTTCTGTTAATGAATTTACCGGAACCTTATGGGATGATTTTCTTGTTAAATATTATGGGGTTTTACCTTGAGAAAACTTATAGCGTTTACTGTTTTGTTTATACCTTCTCTGTCATTTGCTAATGGTTTGATGTTCAGTTTTTCCTCGGGCTTGTCTTTTATGGATGGTTCTTCTGCTCTTTTTAAAGATTATCCTGCTTCTGTTAGTGAAGAGATAGGTAGTTTCTACGGGTTTTTTGTTAAAAAAGTCTTTAAAAATAAATATTATCTAAGATGTGGTGTTAATTTTATAAGTAGCATGGACCGTGTCTATTTTTATCAGGGAGATGTTTATGATTATACTTTGAAAGGCACTTATGGTAGCCTTGGAGCCGGGATTTCTTTTAAGAGTGGTTACTACTTTTTTGATGCAGGAGTTGATGGTTATTTTAATCTCTCTCAGGAAGTGGAAACTCCGTATTCAACGTATGATACAGATATTCTTACAGATTTTTTTCCGGGAATACATTTATCTACAGGAAAATATTTAACAGACCATCTTTTGGTAAATATCTCTTATGACCGAAGTTTATCATCAATTTTTCGTGATGATTTAGGTACAGTCCACTGGGATAGTTTTTCTATAGGTTTAGGATTTGAATATTAGGTTAATGTAGCACAGGGCAGATAGCCCTGTGCTTGGTGTTAGTTATCAGAAAAGAGGATATTCTGTTGCGTTTGTGGTATTTGTAACCTGATATGCTTTGTTATCGTCAAGATTTATGAGAAATACTTCTGTTGAATTTGTTGAGTTGACAGCGACTTCAGCTAAGAATTTTTTTCCAACTCCGTAGAATAGGAAGTTCTGCACTTCAGAAGGATCCACATTCACAGTATGTTTTACGGTTGTTGTTTCAGGATCTATGAATTTTAACTCTCCTGTTGTATTATCGTAAACGGATATGGATTCCATTTCAAGATTTGGATCGTTTTCAAGTTTTGCAGATGTTTTAAACGTTCTGCCTGCAGGTTGTTTTCCAAGATAAGTCGTGCTGTTTGTTGTCAGGTTCCACACATACACTCCTGTTGCATTTGCAAAGTATAGGTTGTTTGAGTAAAAGAGTGAAGAATAAGCAGGTCCAGAAGCAACTGTGTAGTTTGCGGTTCCATTGGTTATGAGGAAACCAACCCGGGAGGGTATTGCTACAAAACCATTACTTGAAAATTCCACAGATGGAGCAAGTGTTAACCCTGTAACAGCAGTGGTATAGATAGTAGTGTAACTTCCTGCCGTTGATATTTTGCCAATTTCTATATCTCCATAAGGTATAGAACCGTAGGTAGTAACTGAAAATTGATTTACGTAGATAGAATCCCCTATCAATTCTGCGTCGGAGATTTCATCAGAGGTAGTTGTATATATGGTTTTCATTGTGCTGTTTGAAGGATAAAATACAGCTACTTCTTCATATTTAGTATCGTTATCTGTATCAAGGAGGAAATATATGTTGCCTGTTGAAAAGTCTGTTCCAATTTTATCTGTATCATATATACCGGAAGAGATAGGTGAACATGCGTCAATGCCGGTTTCGCCGAGAGAACATTTTTCAATAGTTGTTCCGTTAAGTATTAGAAGGCCTTCAATTTTTCCGTTGGAGTTAAAGTCTCTAATTTCCGTTATAAACTCTCCTGGTTCCTGTGATGGAGATTCACTGGAAGATAGATTCAAAGGTACTATATAAGAGCTTGTGTAGTTTTCATTTTTTACTTCCACATATCCCGGTTCATCGTTTATAGCTATTATGGTATCAGCTATGTATACACTATCTGTCAACGCAGAGACTTGAACCGTTTCTCCAGTTGTAAGGTCTGTTTTGAACAATTTGCCGTCCTTAATGTATACGGCAAACTTTTTTTGAAAGTTATAATATGTCATGTTTGCAGAGGAAAAGGATACTTTTCCCAGAACGCTTGACTCAGTTATGTTGTTTGATATGAGTTTGACATCTGTTGTATCTGTGGCATTTACAATATAAAGTGATAGTGTTCCGTTACTGTCGGTTGATACAAAAGGCAGATAAAAATTGGTTTTAATAGTTTCAGGTGGCGTTTCACCTGTTTCAGGTGCTGTTCCACCGCCACCACCACATCCGGCGGTTAATGCTGCAAAAAGTACGACAGTAAGTAATCCCTTCCATTTTGTTGGAATTTTGCTTATTTTCATGATACCCTCCTCCAATGATATTTATACCCTTTAATAATTTTTCTTATAAAAATCAAATCCACATTTAGGAGGAGGGAGTTTCGGAAAGTCTTACCTTTCAGTTTTTACAGGGATTTCAAGTTCTATTTTTTCTTCTCTTTCGTCCTGAGGAAAGTTTATTCTTATGCCTGATACATCAACAAAGGGAAAGTCTTTAAGAGCGTTTAGTATTGCGTTCTTTATGGCTTCAACAGAATTTGGAGGCAAACCTGCTCTGTCGTATTTTAGAATTACCTGAAGTCTTTGTTTTGCTACATCTTTGCTCGGTTTTCTATTAAAAGGCCAGAATCCCATTTTTAACTCCCGCCAAATAATTTTTTGAATTTGGAAAGAAATCCATCATTTGCTTCAAGTTTCATAAATGGAACCTCTTTTCCGAGAATTCTTTCTGCAATGTTTCTTAATGCTTTTCCTGCGATGGATTCTTTTACAAGAACTGCCGGTTCTCCTCTGTTTATACATGCTACCATGTTTTTATCTTCAGGCACTACGCCTATTAATTCAAGGCCCAATATTTGGACGACATCTTCAACATCTAACATGTCTCCGTTTTTCACTTTTGCCGGGTCAAGCCTGTTTATTATAAGTCTTGGTTCCGGTTTTCCCATTGCTTCGCAGAGTCCTGTTACTCTATCGGCGTCTCTTATTGAAGCCATCTCAGGATTTGTGACAACAAGTATTGCGTCGGCAGGTGCAACAGCCGTTTTAAATCCTTCTTCTATTCCAGCTGGTGAATCTATGAATATAAAATCAAATTTTTCTCTCAAGGATTCAACGATTTTTACCAGGTCTTCTGGTTTCACTGCACTTTTGTCTTTTGTTTGTGCTGCCGGCAGTAGAAAGAGATTTTTTGTTCTTTTATCTTTAACAAGGGCTTTTTCAGGAGGGCAGACGCCCTCTATTACATGAACTATGTCGTAAACAATTCTGTTTTCAAGACCAAGTATAAGATCTAAGTTTCTCAATCCTATGTCTGCATCTATGGCTACGACTTTATATCCTTTCATTGCAAGAGCTGTTGCTAAATTTCCAGTAATAGTGCTCTTTCCGACACCGCCCTTCCCCGAAGTTATACAGAAAACTTTATCAGCCATTGTCAACCCTCTCCGTAGTGAATATTCTGATTTTATCATTTTTATATATTAATCGAAAATTGAAAAATTTTTCTTTTCTTTCAAACGTTTTTTCTCTTCCACATACTTCTATTCTGGGTGTTTGAACAAAGAGTGCTCGCACTTCGCACTCTTTCTTTCCGATTCCAGCCTTGACCAGTCCCCTTAGACTTCCAAATATATAAACATTTCCTCCAGCTTCAACTTCAGCTCCCGGATTAACATCTCCAAGTATGGCTATATCTCCTGAAGAAGAGACTTTCTCTCCGGAACGCACTGTTTTTTTTACAAATTTTATCTCTTCCGTTGAAGCTCTTTCGCTTTTTTTCTCCAATTCCAGCTTTGACATGTCACACGGAAATCCTGCTGAGATGCAGTTATCCCTTGTTTCCTTTTTGTTTGTTTTGAATCCGCAGAAAAATACATCCGGAAGTTCGGAACAGAATGAAGCGATTTCTCTTATTTCATTTTCATCGGGAATGATATTATCAAATGTTATTATGAGTCTTGTCCTTTTTAGGATGGCTTTTTTTTCAAGGAGGAAATTTTTCAGTTTTTCAATGTTCAAGTTTGAGTTTGATACGATAACTTCTATTCCAAGGATGTTTGTTCCCCTGATTTTATAATCCATTTATAATTTCCTCAACGGAAGTTTATATAAATTTTACCATAAGGAGAAAAAGATGAAATTTATTGGAGCTAAAAATTCTGGTAAGGTTTCTATTTTTGGTGTTCCGTATGATGGCACTACCTGTTTCAGGTCTGGAGCCCGATTTGGTCCTGACGGAATAAGATTTTTTTCCGAGAACTTAGAGACTTATAGTCCTGTTTTGAAAAGAGACCTTGCCGATGTTGAGTTTACTGATGTTGGAAACGTGGAAGTTTCCGCTTCACCTGAGAGAATGGTGAAGGAGGTGGAAGTCTTTGTTGATAGATTTGAAATTCCGGTGATGATAGGCGGTGAACACTCCGTTACATATCCCGTTGTTAGGTCTCTTAAAAAAAGTTACAATAACCTAACAATAGTCCATTTTGATGCCCATGCCGACTTGAGGGATGAGTATTCTGGAACGAAATTTTCTCATGCGTGTGTTATGAGGAGAATTCTTGAGCTCGGGTGCAGGATAATTCAGATAGGAATAAGAAGCGGGACAAAGGAGGAGTTTGACCTGATAGATGAAAATCCTCTAATAGAAAGAATCGATATTAAAAGATTGCCTGAGCGTTTAAGAGAGGAAAGTTTTGTCTATTTTACGGTTGACATAGATTACTTTGATCCGGCTTTTGCACCTGGTACGGGGACGCCTGAGCCCTGTGGGGGGAATCCGGTTGAATTTTTTGAGATTCTCTATAATTTACCACCTGTAAAAATTACCGGATTTGATGTTGTTGAAGTTTCTCCCCCTTATGACCCTTCAGGTATTACGCAGATGCTTGCTGCAAAGATAATTAGAGAGATGATTTTAAAGTTTTGGGGAGGTGAGTGATGTTGAGATTCACAGAGATGTTTAACGGTGCAGGTTTTGCTGTTGATGTTTACGGGGCTCGGAAGTATAGCACCCCTTTTCAGGAGATAATGCTTCTTGAAACAGAAGCTTTTGGAAAGATTTTAGTCCTTGATGGAGCTGTACAAACTACGGATAGAGATGAGTTTGTTTATCATGAGATGATTGTTCATGTTCCCCTTTTAACACTTGGTAGAAAACCAGAAAAGATTCTTGTCATCGGTGGAGGTGATGGTGGAACGGTTAGAGAGGTTTTAAAGCATGATCCAGAGCGTGTTGATATGGTTGAGATAGATAGAGAGGTTGTTGAACTTTGTAAGAGAGAATTTCCTGAGATTTCATCAGGCCTCTCTGATGAAAGAGTTTCTATCTATTATGAAGATGGAAGGGAATTTGTTAGGGATAAGGAGAACGAATATGACGCAATTATTGTTGATTGTTCCGATCCTACAGGTCCTTCTGCAGTGTTGTTTTCAAAGGATTTTTATGAAGATGTAAAAAGGGCGTTGAAAGAGGATGGAGTGTTTGTTACTCAGTCCGAATCTCCTTTTGCCCAGAGAAAAGAATTCCTTATGATCGTTTCCAATTTAACTAAAGTTTTTTCAACTGTTAGACCTTACCTTGTGTTTATTCCTTCTTATCCTTCAGGTATGTGGAGTTTTACTTTCGCATCTAACGGTAAGGATCCTTTGACCGTATCTCCAGAAGAGCTTTCTGAAAGGATTAAGGACGTTGTTAGAAGAACAAGTAGTAAGTTTAAATACTATAATCTGGAGATACATTACGGAGCTTTTGCCATTCCTAATTTTATAATAGATGAATTTAAGAAATAGGAGGTAGAGTAGATGGAGTTTTTGGTGAAAATCGCTCGGGAGGCAGAAGAGAACACGCAGGTTCCGGCTTATCCTGTCTCTGTAGAAAAGGTTCTCAAGGCAGTAATAGCTACAGGTGATTTCTGGAAAATAGTGGATCTTTGCGATGAACCGCTACCGCTTGTTGCTGAAATTCTAAAGCTTCTCAACAGAGAAGGTATTGTTGCATTCGAGGGAAGTCAGATTTTGCTTACGGAAAAAGGTGCAGATTTTGTGAAAAAGCTCGGTATAGAACCTTTTGTATCTCATAAATGTTCTTGCTGTAATGGTAGAGGCGTTGTTATTGATGGTGAATTAAAAGAGGCTTTTGAAAAGTTTGTCGAAATTCAGAAAAATAGACCACCTGCTATTCACTGTTATGACCAGGGTTATGTTACACCTGAAAACTCCTTTGCAAGGGTTGCTCTTGCAGATGATAGGGGGGATTTAAGAGGTAAAAAGATTTGTGTTCTCGGTGATGATGACCTTATGAGCATAGCTCTTGCTCTTACAGGGCTTCCTGAGAAAGTTACCATTCTTGAGATTGATGAGAGACTTATAAACTTTATTAAAGAAGTTTCTGATAAGTATGGACTTAACATCGATGCAAGAGTTCACGATTTGAGGCAGCCTTTACCTAAAGATGTTGTTGGTGCTTACGACACCTTCTTCTGTGATCCACCTGAAACGGTAGAGGCAATTAAGGCTTTTGTCGGTAGAGGCGTTGCCACTCTCAAGTCGGAAAGATGTGCCGGTTATTTTGGTGTAACGAGAAGAGAGTCTTCACTTGATAAGTGGAGGAAGATACAGAAAGTTCTTCTTGATATGGGACTTGTTATAACTGATCTTCTCCACAACTTTAACGAGTATGTTAACTGGGATTACTACGAAGAGATGAGAGGATGGCAGCTTACGCCTGTTAAGGAACCGCCTAAAGAGATTTGGTATAAATCTACTCAGTTCAGAGTTGAAACAGTGAGAGGATTCAAAGGATTTAACGAACCGATAGTCGGCGATATCTACAATGATGCAGAAAGTTCAACTACTTAAATGAAAAAGGGGGGCTTCAAAGCCCCCTTTTTTATTATTCAAGCCCGAAAAGTTTGAGTGCCAGGTCAAGAATAACGTAAGTGAGAAGTCCTGTAATACCTAAGGTTGTAACAAGTCCGAAGTAAATAACTTCCGGTGAAATTTTCCTTAATTTTGCGTATCCCATGTAGAGCTTACCACTGACGATAGCTACAATGAATGCAACTATTACCTTTGGCAGAAGAAAGTGCTGGAAATCGAGGTTGTTACCAAAAATTCCGAGCGGCAGGAAAGCATACATAACAACAGAAATAAAAGCAACAGCCGCAAGTGACCAGTTTATAGATTTTTCCATCGTTGAAGCCATTTTTTACCTCCCCAATTTTCTATACAACATTATAATGTGTTGTAACTGCAAAAATCAACCCTCTGTCACATTGTTGAAACGATTATCTGCAGCATAATACCAACAAAAAGTGTCATTGCCAGAACCGGAATTATCATTGTTTTTAGAAGACTGCTTTCGTCTTTCCCTTTCAGGCCGACAAGTGCTGCAGCGTTTGTGATTTTGGAAGGTGTTATAGCGCTTGCGATTCCACCGCCAACTGCGTGTGCTCCGTATGCGGGCATGAAAGCAGTAGCACCTACTGTTGCTACAATTGCACTGTATTGTATCTTTGCGAAGAGAACGTTTGATGCTGTTTCACTTCCACCTACAAATGCTCCCAAAAGCCCTAAGAAAGGTGATGCCAATGGGTAGAATTTTCCAAATATATGGGCAAGAGTTGTTCCGATGATTATATCCATGTTCATTGCCTTAAAGTTGCTTCCGGGTGCAAGTTTTCCGTTAACTATTTCCATTCCGGACCATGCCATTATAAATGCGACTGCAAAAAATAGAGAATATGCGATAAAAGGTCCGCTCACTCTCTGTTTCCATGTTTTAAAAGCGTTTAATAACTGTTCCTTTGTTGGGTTAAGGATAGGTAATGAAACAATAGTCGCAATAAGTATCCAGAAGTAAACATGAGCAAAGATGTTGGTAGTGTACGATATTTTGTGTAAGCTTGAGAAATGGGATAACCTCCTGGGGTTGGTATTTGTGGGGTGTTCCCCAGGAGGCAAAAATGGAACTACAGAAGATTTTACCAGACCTAGTTAAGGAAGTGGTAAAGCAAACCTTAGAGTCAATCATGACGGCTGAAAGAGAAGTGTTTCTTAAAGAACATGGAGGAACAAAGAACGGCTTTTACGTTAGAAACTTAGATACTGTTATCGGTAAGCTTGAAAATCTGAGAATTCCAAGAGATAGAGAGGGAAAATTCAGAACAAAGTTGATAGAACCTTATAGAAGAAGAGATATCAATCTTGAAGACTTAATACTTGGGATGTTTGCCTCTGGTATGAGTGCAAGAGCAGTAGCCCAGGCTCTTGAAAGCGTGTTTGAACTTAAATACTCACCCTCAACCATAAGCAAAATATCGCAGGTAACCTTAGAGGAAATA
>NZ_MOEN01000023.1 GCF_001968985.1 Desulfurobacterium indicum
AGGCTGGACGGGACGAGATTACCGCCTGATGACCCGTTCTGGGTTACATATACTCCCCCTAACCACTTCAATTGCCGTTCAACGGTAAGAGCAATATTCAAAGGCTCGGAAGAAGCAAAGAGAGTAAGGAAGTGGAAGCCAAAAAGCATTCCGGAAATTCCTGAAGGATTTGCAGCGAGTCCGTTAGATAGCTGGTGGAAGTTAACCGATGGAATGCTGAAGAGAATCGTAAAATACGGACTAAAAGACGAGGTTCTAAAAGAGGCAAGGAAATCGTGCAGAAAGAATTTTGAAGACTGGGAGTGTCCGGAGTTTGAGGAAGTTAGGAAGTTGATTGATAGCCATTTTCAACGTAGAGAAGCTATTAAGAAGCTTATTGGGGAAGGAAAGGCTCCTAAGGTTATATTAGTGGATGGAAGAGTTGTTGAAGTTGAGAAAGGTCAGGTTATTGAACTCTTCGTACATGACGCAACTCAAAAGTGGATAAGGAGTAAGGTAGTTGAAATTTTTGAAGACGAGCTGGGGAATAGGTATTACATAACGGAGTTTCACCTTAGAAAACACTTGCTTAAGGATAATTTAGAAAAGCTAAAGAAAGTGGGATTTACAAGTGAGAAGCAAATTGTTTCTTTTGTAAGGAAGGCTATTAAACGACCACAAGTAATTGTCTACGACGCTGATAAAAATGCTATTCTCTTTGGGAGGAAAATAGAAACGGAAGGTATTATTCTTTTGCCTACGGTAGGTATAGACAGCGGTGAAGTGAAGACAATTCTCATCAGAAGGAATAAATTTCAAAATACAAGGCGCTACAAAGTGCTTCACAGTGAGGTGGAAGGATGGTAACTGTACTTCACTTTGAAGACAGAGAACTGGCATTTGCACTTGATTCAGGGAAAGAGGGGGAAGGAGTAGATTTCTCTGGAGAGTTTGGCGATAATATCTACGATGATAATGGGGTAATTTGCTTTTACAACTATGCCTTCCGTTCCCTTAACGGCGAAGGTGACGTTTTCAGAGAGCTTAAAGGCTTAATTGAAGATGTTGAACTTTTTGAAAACCAGATTAAGGGTCTCTACACCGTCCCAGAGCTCGGCGTAGAGAATGCCACCTTCAAGGAAGTCCTTGAGGCTGTAAAGAGATACTACGAAGAAAAGCTCTCTTCTAAGCAACCCACCAAAACCACCGCCTAACCCTGCCAGCCGAGGCTGGCTTCCTCTCTTTTTTTCTTCCCACATCTCTACTAACCTCCGTTTTTTGCCTCAAAATTTCCGCCATTTAAGTCAATCCTGCCAACTCCTGCCACTTTCCTTTTCCTTTCGCTCTATCCTCAACCAAAAGGCCACTGGAGGAACGCTTGAGGATAGAGCTTGCTAAGGTAGGTAACTGGAACCGTCAAGTCCTGACGAAAGAACACTTAAAGCAGGTGGTTAAGAATTTCAAAGATGAGGTCCCTATCGTTTTAGGCCATCTTAAAGCAGACCACATGCCAGCTTTCGGCTGGATAAAGAACGTTGAGCTTTCGGAAGACGGGCAGATTCTTTACGGAGATGTGGAGCTTTCCGACGTCTTAAAGGAAGCCTACGACTTTGGCCTCTACAAAAAGTGGTCAATCGGTTTAAGGAAGAACGACAGAGGAGAATGGTATCTCCACCATTTAGCATTCTTAGGCGCAGTCCCGCCGAGAATTAAGGGTTTAAAGGAAATGTCTGACCTTGACGATGTGGAGACTTTTGAGTTTTCCTCTTCTCCAAAGTGGAAGGCCTTTGCCAAGACCGGCTATCCGATAGCTCCACCTGATACTCCGTGGAATCCTGACGCTGCCAAAAAGCGAATCGTTGAAAAGTACGGCTGGGCAAAACTTAAAACCTGCGTCGGAGCTGTTGACGTATCAGAAGAAGAAACTCCAGAAGCTTTTTCCAAATACAAGTTTCCTTTCTGTGACGTAATAGACGGTGAAATCAAGATAGTTCCAAAAGCTGTTTCCGCTGGTATTGGCTATCTGAATGGTGCAAGGGGTGTGAAGGTAGACGAATCCCTTGCAAGGGTAGTTAGGCCCGT
Source organism: Desulfurobacterium indicum (assembly GCF_001968985.1). Lineage (NCBI taxonomy): Bacteria > Pseudomonadati > Aquificota > Aquificia > Desulfurobacteriales > Desulfurobacteriaceae > Desulfurobacterium > Desulfurobacterium indicum. The sequence continues at coordinate 2,062 of NZ_MOEN01000023.1, forward strand.
TTTTGAAAAGCTAAGAGAGCGCATAGAGAAGGCTAAGGAAAAGAAAAACTTTTCAGATGGAGGTTTTGACATGCCTACTGTTGAAGAGCTCCAAAAGCAGATAGAAGAGCTTAAAGAAAAACTTAAAAAGGCAGAAGAGAAGGCTGAGTTTGCAGACTCTTTGAAGTCCGAGCTTGAGAAATACCGCAGGGCTTTAAAAGAGCAAAGGAAAGAACAGCTCAAAAAGGTCATGGAGGGCAAAGTTCCTGCCGACAAGATTAAGCTCGCTCTTGAATTTGCAGACAAGGTTGAGATTGCAGACCAAAAGCTTGAATTCTCAGACGAGAAGAAAAGGGACTTTTTTGACGTATTAAATGAAATCTTCTCTTCTCTTCCAGAAGTAAAAAGACTTGATGAAGAAATGGGTTTTGGTGATCCAGCTAAAGATGACGTAAACCTTGCAGATGCAATGCTCAAAATACTTTAAGGAGGATTGAGATATGGCAGTAAGTGGAAATGTCGGAATATATACACCACCAAAACCAGAAGAAAGTGTTTATAGTGAAGAAAGACACCCAGTAGTGATTATTCCTATGAGTGTTAAAGCTGCTCAAGGAATTCTTGAGAGAGGAACAATTGTAGGAAAAGACAGCAACGGTCTTATTGTTCCTTATAACCCTAATGCCACTATTACTTTATCAGACGGAACAACTGCTCCAGCTCCAGAAGCAACCCCGGTTGGAGTTCTTGTTGAACGTATAGATACAGACAGGGAAACTACTGGAAACGTTCTCGTTCATGGTGTTGTGTTTAGAGAAAGACTCATTAGAGTAGATGCTACAGTTGACGTAAATGACTTAGATAATCTTGCAAAAATCGGAATCTGGAATATCGGGTAAGGAGGATAAAAAATGATTGAACTTGAAAAACTTTTGCAAAATCCGAAGATAGTTGCGGAAGTTATTAAAACCCTACCGCCGATTCAAACGAAAGTTCTTGATGATGTTTATACTCGCAAAGTTAATCATCCATTCCCACAAATTGGAATTAAAGAGATTCAAGATGTAGTCGGTGCTGTTCCTGTAGTAAGAAGAGGTGCTCCTGGAGTTCCTGTCAGCGGAGGGGATGCTTCTATTAACTATATAGAGCCTCAGCCAATTAAGGTTGCAGATTCTGTTTCTGCTGCTGATGCCAACAACCTCAAGTCTATGGGAGGTCAAGGATATAGAGCATTTCTTGCCCAAAAGCTTGACATTTTAAGAAGAAAAATCAAAGCCACAACTGAAGCTTTAGCTGCACAGTCTCTTACAGGAAAAATTAGCTATCCGATAAGGCTTGAAAACGGACAGAGTGATACTTATGAAGTAGATTTTGGTTCTCCAATCTCTTATACGCCGTCTGTTACTTGGGACTCTGCCGATTTAAAGTCAGTTTTTAATCAGATTGTAGAAATTGAAGCAACTTTGCAAGAACAAGGGATTGCTCAAAATGTAACCATTTGGGCGGGAAAAACTGCCTTTATGGAGCTTGTAGGAAAAATTCAAAGCCTTCAGGCAAACACAGTTCCGCAACCAAAGTTTGAAGGAAACAAGATAAATCTCTTTGGCTATACAATTGAAATGGTAAATCAAAAGTACAGACTCCCTGACGGCACTCTTAAGCCCGTAGTCCCAGATAATCAGATTGTCGCTTTTGATAAGAACGCTGGATTCACGCTCTTTTATCTCGCTGTTGATAACTTTAAGGCTGGACTTCAGGCGGTTCCGATGTTTGTTTCTTCTTATCAAACTCGGGACGGATCATCTTTTGTGATTCAAGCAGAAAGCAAGCCTCTTCCAGTTCCTATCGTGAAAGCTATCTGTTGGGCAACCGTTCTATAATCGGTTGCCTTATTGGGAGGTAGGGGATGATTAACGTTGAAGATATTAAGAAAGAGCTTCCCTATTCTCAATACAGGATGCTAACTCAGGACGATGATTCTGTTGCAGAAAGAGCTATTGAAAAGGCAAGAATTTGGATAGAAGCTAAGTTTGCAAAGTGCGGTAGAGAAGTTGATTGGGATCTTTCTTACGTTCAAGAGGCTCTTTTGAAGAGAGCTCTTTACGAACTTTATGCTTTTGGTGAGCAGGAAGAAAAAGCAAAAGACAAAAAGGAAGATGCAGAAGTTCTCCTTGAAGCCGTCCTCGGGGATTGTGTGTCAGATAATGAGGGAGATAAAACGCCTTACGCAGCGGTTAAATCTCCTCCTTTTGACTGGTATGGATTTAAATGATGAGCGTTGAACTTGAAGGATGGAATAGGTTGAAGAAGGCACTTAACGAGTTTGCTAAAAAGTTTGACCGGGAAGCTACCGAAAAGATAGCTCAGCATATCGTTTCAAAATCTCAGAAAAGAATAAAGAAAGGAAAGATTAAACCGCCCGCCTCTCGCTTTACCCTTTCTTTGAGGGAAGGAAGTAGAGGAAAAACGCTTCAGGATACCGGTGCTCTTATGGAGTCAATTACATATAAAATAGAGGGAAAGAAAATTAAGATAGGATCTAATCTTCCTTATGCCAAAGTGCACCAGTTTGGAGCAAAGATAAAGGCAAAGAAGGCTCAAACTTTATGTATTCCCGCTACTAAAGAAGTTCGGAGGCTCTCAAAAGAAAAAGGCGTAAGAGGTGCTTTAGAAGAACTCAAAAGGAAGGGTTACCACATCTGGTTTGAAGATGGAGTTATAAAAGGAAAGAAAGGAAGAAGAGGAAGAGAAAAAATTCTCTTTTACCGCAAGAAAGAGGTTGAAATACCAGCAAGGACTTTTGTTTATATGACAGAAAAAGATTGGGAAGAGATTACAGAAATGGTTATGAGTTGGCTTAAGGAGTAGCCATGATTGGTTTCCTGAAAGAGTTGGCAGATTTCATTACAAAAAACACAGGGTTGCCCGTTGAGATAGAACCTTCTCCTGCTTCTCCTCCCGATGCTCACGTTAGGATTATTCCCAAAGGGCTTTCTTATCAGTCTTACGGGAACACGCCTAACGACCTTACAAAGCAGGGACTTGTTCAGTTAGCCGTGGAACTTCACCTTGTAGCAGAAGGGACAGGAGAAGTTTTTCTAAAGATGGTTTATGAAGCCTCCCTGAAACTCAACAGGCTTTTTGATGGCTATCATGCCATTACTCTTGGGACAGAAAACTCTATTGGCTTTTCCGTTGCAGTAGATAAGATTTCAGAGGGCGAATTTTTTGTAAATCGTGAAGAGGGGAAATTTCCTTATATGTTCATGGAAAAATGGAAGGGGACAATAACATGGAGAATGTCATACGCGTTGGAATAGTCACGCAGGTTTATGACGACAGGGCTACCGTAAGAGTGCAGTTCCCAGATGATGATGAAGAAGTGAGTTGGGAATTTCCGGTTTTACAGAGAAAAACCCTTAAAGACAAGGACTACTGGTTGCCAGATATTGGAGAGCAGGTTGTTGTAGTGATGCTACCGTATGGACAGGAACAGGGATTTGTAATTGGCGCGATCTATTCTGAAGCCGAAAAACCTCCCGAAAGCTCAAAAGGCAAAAAGGTTGTTGTCTTTGAGGATGGAACGAGAATAGAGTATGACAGGAAAAACCACAAGCTCTTTTTAGATGTGAAGGGAGAAGTCGAGATAAAAGTTTCCGGAAATGTAAATCTATCATCAGAAGGAAAGGTTTCTATAAAGGCTTTAAGCAATGTTGAAATAGATGGAGGTTCTGGCGATTTATCAGGAGTAGTAACTCAGAGTTGTATCTGTCCGTTTATTGGCAAACCTCATGTGGATTTTTCTTCTAACGTAAAAGTCAGCAAGGGATAATAATGGCATTAGATAAGACAAGTTTAAAGAACAGAATTTTGTTTGAACTTCAAGCACAAGGATTTGGTGTAGGTACTACAGATAAAGATGGAATTGATTGGATAGACAAGTTTGCCACAGCAATAGCTAATGCTGTTGTGGACGAGATTCAGCAAAATGCGGAAACTTCTGTTGAAGGAGAAAAAATACTTTGATTGGGGTAGGTTGTGTTAGGGAAGCAATTTGAAGTTTTAGCTGTTTTTAAGGTTGTAGATAATCTGACAAAGCCTATAGATGAAATGCAGAAAGCTATGACTGGATTTCGGAAAAGCATTGAAGGAGTCAGAGAAGGACTGGATAAGATTCAAAATGCTGGAAAAAAGATGGCAGCGATGGGAACGGCCATTACGGCACCGTTCGCAGGTGCAACGTATCTTGCTATGAATTTTGATAAGGCGATGAATGAAGCATCCACTCTCGTTGATATGAGTTTGCAGGAGTTTAGGAGGAAATACGATAGACAAATTCTTAACCTTGCTAAAGAACTTGGACAATCTCCAGAGCAGGTAGCAAGAGCTTTTTACCAGGCTATTTCTTCCGGTCTTGATCCTGACAAAGCCATTTCTTTTCTAAGACAAGCAGGAAAAGCTGCAATTGCTGGAGTTTCAGATATTTTCACGGCTACAGATGGATTAACAACTGCTTTAAACGCTTGGAAAGAATTTGGTTACACTGTGGGGCAAATGTCTGACTATATGTTTTTGGCTGTAAAAGCAGGAAAAACAACATTTAGAGAGATAGCTGCATCTATTGGAAACGTAGCCCCAATTGCAGCTAAGGCTGGAGTTTCTGTTCAGGAAGTTCTTGCAGCCATGGCTACTGCTACAACTCAGGGTGCTACAACAAGCGAAGCATTCAATGGCATAAGAGCGGCTATAGAGTCTATCATGAACCCTACTTCTCAAGCTGAGAAGTGGTTTGAAAAACTCGGCGTTCAGATAGATGCAAACACTCTAAAGCAGAAAGGATTAAAAGGAACCCTTGAAATCCTTTCTAATGCGATAAGGGGCTATACAAATGATGAAGCAGAACAGAAAAAAATCCTTGCAGAGATTTTCGGTCAAGTAGAAGGGTTAAATCAGGTGTTTGCGATAACTGGTTCTGGAGGCAAAAAGTTCGCAGAAATCCTTCAGATGATGGGTAAATCAGCTGGCGCGACAGATAAAGCATTCAAGAAAATGGCTCAATCCGCTTCCTTTCAGTTTAGCCAAATGAAAACATCCTTACAGGTTTTAGGTATCTCTATTGGAACTCTGCTTCTGCCTCCTTTGAATGCTATGCTTAAAACTATTTCAGCAGCTATAAAGCCTGTAATCGACTTTGTCCAAGCTCATAAGACCCTTGCCAAGGTTTTAGTCTATCCCGTTGTTGGAATAGGGGTTCTTCTAACGGTTCTTGGAAGTTTAATGGCAACAATCGGCTTTGTTGGTCAAGGAATTCTCAGTTTTGTTGAGTTTATGCCTGTTCTTACATCAGGTTTATCAACTGTTACTAGTGCAGTTGTTGGTTTTTCTACAACGCTAATTACTGGTCTGATTTCTGCACTAACTACTGCTATAACTACAATTCTTAGTTTTTCCGCTACACTAATTACGGGTTTAGTCTCAGCACTTACTGCTGCTACTAGTGCAGTTATTAGCTTCACGACTGCCCTTTTAGCCAACCCTATAACCTGGGTTGTTGCTGGAATTGCTGCCCTTGTAGCTGCTGGTTATTACCTTTACAAAAATTGGGATACGGTTTCTAACTATATAAAGGGAATTTGGCAAGGTGTAAAAGAGTTCTTTGTGTCTGTTTTTGAAGGGATTAAAGGAATCTTTCAGGGTGTTGTTTCTTTCTTTTCTGCTGCCTGGCAAAAGTTTGTTTCAATCTTCCTCTGGACTAATCCGATTACAGCCCCGATAATGGCACTAAAGAAACTTCACAACTTTGCGAAATCCATTAACCTTTTTGAAGCTGGTAGGCAAATAATAGAGGGACTTTGGAAAGGTCTTGCTTCAATGGCAAAGAAACCACTTGAAGCTATTGAAAATATAGGACACTCCATTAAAGAAAGATTTAAGTCTATTCTTGGCATTTCTTCGCCTTCTAAACTATTTATGGAGTTTGGACATTTTCTAAACGAAGGGCTTGGAATTGGAATGCTTAAATCAATTGGTGTAGTCCAAGATGCAGTTAAAAGAATAACTTCCGTTTTGCATTTGCCTGAAGATAAAAGATTAAGAATTGCTCTTGAAACAGCAACAAAAGGTGGTTTGCCTGCTGTTGCCGGGATATTGACAGCAGGAATGATGCCTGCGGTTGGAAACAGCTATCAGCCTATAAATATTAGTATAACAATCAGCAGCCTTGTTGTTAGCGACAAAAATGATGCTTCAATAGTTGCAAAAGAAATAACTGGACTTACAAAAGCTGAACTTGAAAGAATGTTAAGGGAAATTCATGAACAACAGCAACGCAAGAGGTATTAACAATGTGGGCACAGCTCGGAACGGTGAAATTTGAGCTATTGGAAACGCCGGAGGCAGTTAGGCAAAGGTATAAGTGGGATTATGTAGAGCATAAGGTTTTAGACGAGAAGTCTCATTTGCAAAAAATGGGTAAGTCTTTGCAGGAATTAACACTCAAAATCAAGCTTTCTACTGCTTTCGGAACTGACCCAAAGGAAATGCTTTCTGTTATTTACGAGAATGCAGAGAAGGAAGAGCCTTTGGTATTTATTCTTGGGAACGGAACTGTTGTGGGTAAGTATGTAATAGAGGAGATTGCAAAAGAATGGAAAAGGACAGATAACAAAGGGCGACTTTTAGCAGTTGAACTTGAGATTAAACTCAAGGAGTGGAATTAATGCCAAAGACTTACACGACAAAAGCTGGCGACCGCTGGGATTGGATAAGTTATCAATTTTACGGCACTTGTGATTTGTACAAAGAAATTCAGAAAGCTAATCCTGATCTACCTATTGATCTCATAGCTTCCCCTATCTTGCCAGCGGGCATTGAGCTTGTTATTCCAGATATTGAGACACCATCAACGCCAGAGGAACTACCGCCGTGGAAAAGATAAAAGTTCCTCTTTGGGACATGCTTTGGAATGGAAAGAATGTTACAGATTACCTGACCCCTTACGTTCTTTCCGTTACCTATGAGGACGTTTACCACGGTGAGTCAGATACGATAGAGATAACGATTGAAAACAGAGACTTGCGCTGGCTTCAAAACTGGTATCCCGAAAAGGGTGACACGGTAGTTTTGAACATTGGCTACAAGAATGAACCGCATTTGCCCTGTGGAGAATTTGAAATTGATGAGATTGAGTTTTCTGGAAGTAGAACAGGTGGGGATACCGTTCACCTTCGGGGGATAGCTGCACCGTTCAAGAAGTCAATCAGAGAGAAGAGAACTATAGCCTATGAGAACGCCGCTCTTTCAAAAGTTATTAACCTTATAGCTGATCGGAACGGCATGAACGCCGTCGTTGAGCTTGACTCTGACCCCACTTTCAAACGGATAGACCAGAAGCAAATGGCAGACCTTACTTTTTTACGCGAACTTGCAGAAAAATACAACGCCAGCGTAAAGGTGCAGGGGAATACGGTTTACTTTATCTCTAACGATAGACTAAAGGAACGGAAACCAGCTTTAACGATAGAGAGGAAGGACATTATCTCCTACTCCTTGCGGGATAAGACCCACAACATCTACAAAGGGATAATCATCACCTACCACGACCCAAAGACCAAAAAGCTCCTAAAGTATCGGGAGGACTGGACAGGCTACAAGGCAGGTGCTGATTACTTGAAGATTAACGAGAAGGTAGAGAGTTTAGAAGAGGCAAAGATAAGGGCAAGAGCTGAAAGGTATAAATACGATAGCAAAGAAAAAACAGGAAGAATAACAATGCCCGGTAATCCTCAAGTTATGGCGGGGCTTGTGGTAGCTCTGAAAGGTTTTGGCTTAATGGACGGAAATTGGCTGATAGAGAGGACAAGGCATACGATTTCAAGGACTGGTGGATGGGTTACGGAGATGGAGGTCAAGAAAATTTAATTTTCACATCTGTTTTATATCTGAATACCTGCTTTCTTTAAAAGCTATCTTGATTGAATTATTGAATAGCTTTTAGATTCTTTCGACAAAATACTCCTATTTCTGGTCTTTCATAGCAAACATTGATAAAACTTTCTTTGTCGTATATTTCAGCATCGGAAGGATATAAGTAAGTGTTGAATAAGGCATATACCGCCGATCCTAAGTTACGTTTTTGGTTTTCTCTTAGATCTTTCCAAGTTGAACATGCCGATGAGGCAATAAATCTAATTTTCATTAAATGTTTTTCATTTCCATTGTAATAAGGTTTCATGTCAAATATGATGTACAAGAAATCATCAAGGTTATACTTACAAATTTTGTCAAATACACGACCGATGTTAGGAAAGTAATAGTCAAATCTCGGATTTGTTCTAAAGTTTCCCTGGAACTCAACAATGATGTTTTTCTTAACTATACTAACTTTAGCCGGAAAAGCGGCGACTTCTATTTCCTTGGCAAGTTTTTTTGAGTCTATTTTTGCCGTTTTAGGTTCTTGCTGCTCCTTAACCACGTCCTGTTTTTCTACAGTTTTACTTTCTTTAGTTTTATTTTCTTCTGTAGTTGGTGCAATGATTACCGCAAGCACAAAAGATGCAATTGCTGTTATTGCTGCTACTTTCTTTGTTTTTTTATTTATAAAAGCGTAAACTAAATAAAAAGAACTTCCCAGGAAAATTAACGTTAATAGAAATAAAATTATATCCATTCCTTCTTCCCTCCTTAATATTATTGAAGGTTTTTTATTCTTGTAAAATTATATCAGAATTATATTTTAGGAAAAATTTTGCGCTAATCCTCCCCTTTTCAAAGGGGAGATACAGCGCACGGCGTAAGCCGTTTTTTGACTATGCGTGTGTGAAGAATAAGCGTTTTTACTTTGGTTTACTCCGTAATTTGTTATACTAAATGTATGAGCAAAACAAATCTGAAATCCAACGTAAAGAGAGGTAGAACCTGCGTATATAACTGCAACTACCACATAGTTTTTTCAACCAAATACAGGAGAAAGGTATTAACTCCAAAGGTAGAGGAATATCTGAAAAAGGTGATTATAGAAACAGGGATAGGGAAAGGCTTTGAAGTAGCTATGATAGAAGTTGGAGAACAAGACCACGTTCACATATTTGTATCTGCACATCCCAAAATAGCACCTTCCTACATAGTGAAGATGATAAAGGGAATAAGTGCGAGAAAGTTGTTTTTGAAATTCCCCGAGCTTAAAAAGAAGTTGTGGAAAGGACACTTGTGGAATTCCTCTTACTACATAGAAAGCATAGGCTCAATTTCTGAAGATGTGATACGCAAATACATAGAGAACCAAAAGAGGAAGTAGATGCTCTACGTTTACAGGTTCAGACTTTACCCTAAGAAAGGACAAGTAGAGTTTTTAAACCGTCAAATAGGTCATTGCAGGTTTGTTTACAACAAGCTTCTTGAAATAGCTAAAGAGTCTTATGAAAAAGAAGGAAAAAAGTGGAACTACTATGAATACAAGAGACTGCTGCCAAAACTTAAAGAGGAATTTCCGTTTCTTAAAGAAGCTAACAGTCAATCGCTTCAAGAAGCCGTAAAGTGGCTTGATAGAGCGTTCAAGAACTTCTTTAAAGGACTTGCGAAATTTCCCAGATTCAAGAGGAAAAAGAGAGTAAACAGCGTATCAATTCCCCAGCATTTCCGTATAGAGGGAGACAAAATCAAAATACCAAAACTCAAAACACCGATAAAGCTCAAAAAGCACAGGGAGATAGAAGGAAAAATAAAGAGCATCTCAATAACCAAGTTACCTTCTGGAAAGTTCTACCTTAACGTCCTTGTTGACAGGGAAATAGAACCACTTCCAGAAACAGACAAAGTAGTAGCAATAGACGTAGGACTAAAGTCTTTTTGCACCCTCTCAACGGGAGAGAAGATAGAAAATCCAAGACACCTGTTAAAGACGGAAAAAAGACTTAAAAAGCTCCAGAGGAAGCTATCAAGGAAGATAAAGGGAAGCAACAAATACCTAAAACTGCAAAAGAATATAGCAAAACTCCACGAAAAGATAACGAACCAGAGGAACGACTTTCTCCATAAGCTAAGCAAAAGGATAGTCGGCGATAACCAAGTCGTGATAGTGGAAGATTTAAACGTCAAAGGGCTACTTCAAAACGGCAACCTTTCAAAGCACATAGCTGACGCAAGCTGGAGGAAGTTCATCACCTATCTGGAGTGTAAGACGAAGCTCTACGGTAGGAAACTCATCAAGGTAAATCCATTCTATCCGTCGTCAAAACTCTGCTGGGTGTGTGGATATAAAAACGAGAATCTCAAGCTGTCTGATAGAAGATGGGTATGTCCTAACTGTGGAACGGAACACGACAGGGACTACAACGCAACCTTAAATTTGCTGAAAGAAGGACTCAGAACACTCAAGGGTTCGCTCACCTTACGAGCGGTAGGGCTGGGACGGCCCGAACTTATGTCCGTGGAGAGTGTGAGTGCACTCGTTGAAGCGGGAAGCTCCTCATTTCAATGAGGAGTAGTTCACGTCTTCTATCAGCAATGGCTACAAAAATTTTCACCACCCGCTTGTCCTCCCTATTATAATAAGTTCTATGACATCATAGGTGTAGGGTTACCATGTTCATCAAAGTCTACGCACAGATTACAACTTCCTTGGTTCAATTCCAACTTTTTTCCTATCGGTAACTTGCAAAGTAAAAAGAACGCATTTCTGTCCACTTGTAAATTTTCTCCTATTATTTTTGATTATAAAGAATCTTCTTACTTTTCATTTTTTAAAACAAAAAACCTGCCAAATCCTGCCACTTCTTGCCTCTCCCTGCCGTAGTATGGAAGAAACCGCTATCTGGAGGTAAGAAGTGGCTAAAGACAAGAAAAATACAGAGGTACAGGAAAAGCAAAATACCCAGGTTCAGAAACAACCTAAACAAACTCAAAAACCTGCCCAGAAGCCCAGGAAATACCGCTCTCTATCAAGTTTTATAGAAGTTTTTGAGTATGAAGGAAAGAGATACACAATTCATCCCAACTCTATCGTTGAAAATCTTCCGGAAGATGCTCCGCAGGTAAAAAGACTTATCGAGCAAAAGAAACTTGTTGAAGTTAAGTAGGGGGTAAATAATGGCTTTTAACCATGGTGTTTATATACAGGAACAGGATACGGCAGTATTTGGTGTTAGAACTGTTGATTCGGCATTGCCTTTTGTTGTTGGTAAAGCTCCTGTTGGTGCACCTGTTAATCAAGCTGAGCTTGTTTTTAATTTCACTGACTTTGTCAACAAATTCGGCTGGAGTGATGATACTGAGACTTATACTCTATGTGAATTCGCAAAAGTTTATTTCCAATTCTACGGAAATGCCCCAGCTGTTTTTGTAAACGTCTTTGATCCTGATGTTCACGTTGACGATAGTGGTAACCCCGATCCTTCTTTGGTAACTGCTGCTGATGTAGTTGGAGGGGTAGATTCAACTACTGGAGCAAGGACAGGACTTGAGCTTATAGAAGAAGTTTTCCCTCGTTTTGGAAAGATTGTGGGAACTATTCTTGCACCTGGATTTTCTCACGATTCAACTGTCTATAACGCAATGATTGCTAAGGCTGAGAATCTTTCCGGACACTTTAAGGCTATGGCTTACATCGACGTTCCACCTGACGCTCAGACTCCGGCTGACATTGTGGCATTTAAGTCAGGGATTGGTTCTCCACACGCTTACGTCGTGGCTCCTGGTGTGAAGTATGGGGATATTGTTCATCACCTTTCTATTCACGCAGCGGCACTTACTGCTCAGGTTGATGCCAATAATGATGGTGTTCCTTTCGAGTCTCCTTCTAACAAAGAACTTAGAATTTCTGAACCTGTTAAGGCGTTTACTATCCAGGAAGCCAACTACTTAAATGAGCAAGGTATTGCAACTGTATTTAAAATGTTTTCTGGTTACAAACTCTGGGGTAACAGAACTGCTGCATTCCCCGGTAATACAGACATAAAAGACTCTTTCCTTCCTAACCGCCGTATGGCTAACTGGATAGAAAACAACCTTGTTGTTAACACCTGGCAGAAAGTAGATGACCCTATGAACAAAAGACTTGTGGAATCTATTGTTGACACATGGAACATAGCTCTTGGCGGTCTTGTTGGCAGAGGTTATCTCCTGGGTGCTAAGGTTTACTTTCTTGAAGATGATAATCCGCTAACGGACCTCGCTAATGGAATAATAAGGTTCAGAATAAATTACCTTGCACCACCACCAGCAGAAGATATTGAGTTCATTCTCGTTGTAGATGTCAACTACTTCAAGAATCTCTTTAAGTAAGGAGGCAATCGGCCATGGTTAACATACCAACAAAACTGAAAGATGTAAACTTCTATGTTGATGGTAAAGACTGGATGGGAAAGGGGGAAATCAAACTCCCAGATATTTCTCATAAAACACAGGATGTTTCTCCCATGGGAATAGCAGGAACTCTCTCTCTGCCAAACGTTGGAGACATTGAGCCACTCAAAGGAGAAGTTAAGCTCCTGACTGTCTGGAAAGACTCTCTTGCGGTCTGTCTCAACCCTAAGCAGGCTGTAATGCTTGACGTTAGAGGAGTTGTTCAGGTTATGAATCCACAAACCGGGCTTATGGAAGATAAGCCCGTTGTAGTCAAAATGAGAGCTTACTTCGCAAAAACCGGTATCGGAAACTGGAAACCCGGAGAGGGAGACCAGCCTACCCTTGAATACTCCGCCGTTTACATGAAGATAACCGTTGATGGACAGGACGTCTTTGAATACGACCCGATTGCCTACAAGCTCATCGTTAACGGTCAAGACCTACTCGCTGACACAAGAGCAGCACTTGGAAAGTAAAGGGGGATTAGATGAGAGTAACCGTTAGGAAAAGGAAGGCTAACTATCAGGAGATTGTCATAAACGAGCCTACCGTTGAAGACATGATTAAGGCCGAGAAGATGAGTGACGGAGACAGAAGTTTTGAGTTTGCTGTTTGTCTCCTTTCAATCATAGCTGAGTTTGATGGCCAGAAACTTCCTCCAGAGGAGATTAAGAAACTTCCCGCATCGGTTTTTTTAGAAATCTCCCGCTCGTTTATGGAGTTGGGACTAACGGAATTAGGCGAGCAGTTATCCTCCTCTCAAAATCAACAGGCTGGGGATTAAGGGAGATTCTCTCCCTCCCCTATTCTGAATTTTTGGAATGGCTTTCTGCGGCTGGCAAAGTAGAAGAGGAGATAGGAGATGCAGTTAAAGCTGGGAGCGATAGGAGAGATGGTTGAGGGAATAGAGGATTTAAGACAGAGGGTAAGGATAGTTCTTGAGACGCCCAAAGGTTTTGACCCTCACCGCCCGGAATTCGGTTCAAATATCTGGCAGTGGCTTGATAGACCTTTTACTGAAGCTATGCCTAACGTGATAGCTGAAGCCTACGAGGCGATAGAACGCTGGATAACAGACTTCAAAGTAAGTCAAATAAAAGTGGAAGAAGCTAACGAAAACGGAAGATTCTTCTTTTCTATACGTGGCATCTGGAACGGTGAGGCTGTCGAGGTAGAGGTATGATTGACTTAAACACATTGCCTGAGCCTGTATTTGTAGAGGCTGATTACGAGAAAATAATTAACGAGCTTATAGCCTCTTGGGAAGCTCAGACCGGTGCTCGGCTCCAGCCTGCGCAGCTTGAAAGGCTAATCCTTGACGTTATCGCCTACAGGGAGAACGTCTTAAAGCTTGCCATAAATGAAGCTGCTAAGCAGAACCTACTTGCTTTTGCCAAAGGAGAGGAGCTTGACCACTTGGGCGCTCTTCTCGGAGTTAAAAGGCTTCCATCTCAACCCGCCTTAACTACCTTGAGATTTGAATTCCAAGAACCTTTACCTGTGCAGATTCTAATTCCAAAAGGCACTCAGGTTAGAAGCTCCGACGGTAAAGTTATTTTTCAAACAAAAGAGGACGTAAACGCCGAAATAGGAAGTGAATACGTTGACGTTTTGGCCGAGTGCACTGAAGTTGGAATCATCGGAAACGGTTATGAGACCAGCACGATAAACGAACTTGTTAATCCACTTCCTTACGTTTCAAAAGTTTACAACATAACAATTTCTACAGGCGGTGCAGATGTAGAAGATGATGACCACTTTAGAAGCAGAATTCAATTAGCACCTGAAAGTTTCTCTAATGCAGGAAGTAAAGGAGCTTATATCTACTTTGCAAAAACAGCTCATCAAGATATAGTTGACGTTGCAGTAGAAAGCCCGGAGCCGGGAGTGGTAAACGTTTACCCTCTCCTTAAAGGAGGAGTTATTCCGGGAGATGAAATTATCTCCCTTGTTGAAGAAACTCTTAACGCTGATAAGGTAAGACCGCTAACTGACAAAGTTCAGGTTTTGCCACCTGACCCTGTTAGCTTTGACATTAACGTTGACCTTTATATCTATAAAAGCTACACGACTTTAGCCAACACTATCAAAACTGAAGCTGAAAACAGACTCAACGCTTACGCCGAAAAACTCAAAAACAAACTCGGAATGGATATTGTTCCAGAACAAATAATCGATTTGCTTCAGAGTATTCCTGGTGTTTACAGATCCCAAATCAATTCTCCGTCAGAGTGCCAAGTTCTGCCACTTAATCAAGTTGCAGTCGTTAATCTAATAACAGTAAACATTGTTGTGGCTGTCGATGGCTAAGACTATAGAACTATTTCCTCCTAACTTAAGGGAAGATAAGAACATACAAGCCTTTGCAAGTATTCTTGATAAGGTTTTTTCCGAACTAACAGAACAAGACCTCCAAAAGCTTTTTATCTATACTATCAACAGCCAACCTGAAGAGGTTTTGGATTGGTTAGCCTGGCAGTTCCACGTTGAAGGCTATGACTTATCAGAAAGTTTAGAAGAAAAAAGAAACTTAGTTAAGTCTGCAATAGAGCTCCACCGCTATAAAGGAACGAAACACGCAATTGAAAAAGTTCTGAAAGCCTTAAACATTTCTGGTGAAGTTAAAGAGTGGTTTGAATACGGGGGAGAACCCTACAAATTCAAGATAGAGCTTGGTATTCAGAATAGGGAAATCACTCCAGAACTAAGAGACAAACTTCTCCAGCTTATAAACGAATATAAAAACGAAAGAAGTTGGCTTGAGGAAATTCTTCTTTCCTATCTTGCTGTTGGAGCTTTCCCTTTCGCCATAGGGCAGATTGCTGAAACAGAATCTTTTTCAGAGTGTCAAACAGAATTGGAGTGGCTTGCAAGTGGTTCTATCCCGCTTGCTGTTTCTTCGGTAGCTGAAACCGAAGCTGTAGCAGATATGGAGGCTTAAGGTGGCAGAAGGAAAAACCGTCATAACTCTGAATGGATTAAAGGCTCTAACAGAGGCTTCAACCCTTGGCAGGCAAGTTAAGCCTGTCTATTTCAAGGTCTCCGACCAGGATATCGGAGACATTTATCCTGGTATAGACATAGATGACCTTTCAGGAGTTTGGTATCAAGCAAATATTTCTGGTTACATCTCTGTCAACGATTCAACCGTTCAGTTCATTCTGGACATACCAGAAGAATCTGCAACAAAGTATGGAAAAGTTTTCGGACTCTATCTTGAAGATGGAACCCTCTTTGCCGTTGCAGTTCCTCCTTATCCATTTCCGCCACTAATGCGTCAGAGGTTTAAAGTCCAATTCGTTTGGCAGCAAATAGACTCCGTAATGAATTTTGAGGATATTCCCTTCTATGAATTTGACCAAGACGTTGTTCACCTTGACGCTATTTCCACAATCTCTTTGGCTCTCTTTGACGTTCAGGAGCACTTGATAGTTCTGGAGCAGTTCAAGGCTGATTACTATCGCTTTAAGTCGGGAGTTTCTGAAAGACTCCAGAACCACGAAGAAAGAATTTCAGCAAACAAATATGAAATAGAAGCCCACGAAAATGCAATTCTTGATACGTCTTCAACACTTTCAGAACAGGTGCTATCTCTTTCAGAAGTAGTCGGACTCATTCCGGAAGCTATTGCTGAAGCGGTGAAGCAACACAACACAGATACCGAATCTCACCCTGACATCAGACAGAAAATATCCTCTCTATCTTTGGCACTTTCTTCTTTGATTGTCCAAGACGTGCGAAATCCTGGATGGATGAAAATCGGCAATTTGCTGATAGAGTGGGGCTCTGTGGCAAACAACGGTAACGGTGGTGCCTCTGTTGTTTTCCCGAAACCATATTCAGAATTCGTGATCCCATTACTCTCATCATCGCAGGCAAATTCACCTGCACATCATGTCTATGTTGCAAATCTATCACTTGAGAGTATGGGCATCGCCATCACGAGCAGTGATGGCGCCCCCAATACAGACACGGATATTTCAGTTTATTGGTTAAGTATAGGAAGATAAGGAGGTTAACATGGGTGTAAACCTTGCAGAATTTAGTCAAAAACTTGATAGGTTGATTTACAACATGTCAGAACAAAACAAAAAAGCATATACGACTTTTTTTGACCCAAATCCTCAAACTGTACAGCTTCCACAGTTAGATGAAAATGGAAATCTTGTAACAGTTGAACTTCCTAACCGAGCTCTCATAAAGAAACAAATGTGGGATGATTTTGGTGGTGCAATTGGGCAAATGTATAAAACTGTTTATGTTGATGCTGTAAACGGTGATGATTTAAATCCAGGGACTTCTGATGCACCATTTAAAACATTATCAAAAGCATTATCAGTTATTCCTACTGGTGGGTGGGGGATTATTTTTTTAAAATCAGACATTGTTTATGGTGGAACTGATAATGTTATCGTGGCTAAAGATAATATAACTGCAATAATTTTAAAAGATTCTTCTTTAACAACTCATCCAAAAATTACATTTAATAATTACACAAAAATATTACATGGTAATAACAATAGGTTGTGGTTTAATAGTATTGATTTTGATTTTAATTTGTCAGGGTTTACGTATAGTCCATCATTATTTATGTGGAATACTCATGTATATCAAGGAGATGCAGGAATTTCAATGGGAGGTGGATTAGGATTTGATTATTGTAATATAAATATAAATGTTGATTTTGATTATCTTGTTTATTTAGTAATGTCAATTCCATTTATTAAAATGGTCAACACTATAACTACATACACTAATTCAACTGGGAATGATTATTTTAAAATTACAGATGCAGCTCAATGTGTAAACATTAATTTTGAAGGTAGTTGGAGCATAATTGTCAACGGAACTGTGTTATCAGATTCTGATATATCATCTCATATTGTTAGTATAGTTAGAGATACTAATGGTGTTCCGAGAAATATTCTATCAAACATAATCCTTTAACAAATAAATCTTGAGAGGTGAAAAGATGATTGAAGTAATCAAATTAGGAAATTTAGTTTATGAAAATGCAGAACTTAAAATACTTCAACCAACAGCTTTTAATGAATCAGGAGAACCAACTGAATTTGAAGAAATTCTAAATCCTATATTTCCGCAAGATATAGATTCTCTAAAGGTAGCTTTCAAAGATACTCTTGACTGGTTTACAACAAGATATATTAATCAAAAACTTCAAGAAATACAAGAAGATTTACAAGATTTAGTATCTGAATCTAATTATCTTGAAGGAGTATTTCTCTCTTTAGGTTATGATATTAACCAAGTAAAAGCTGAAGTAACAAAAGTAGCAATGGGAGTAGAAGATATAGCTACAGCACAAGCAAATCTTTCTTTACCAGATGAACATCTTCCATACTTAGAGAGAAGTGTAGAAATAGCCAAGATTTTCAAGTGGAAAGAAGATGTTTGGAAAGCAGAAGAACAATTAGAAGCAAAGGTAGATGGTTACACTGACTATGAATCTTTGCTTGATTTTGATGTAAAAACTGAATGTGAGACTGCTTATTCCGAAATCCCATTAGAGGTATAACGTGCCAAAAGCCTACGTCCTTGCCTCAAAAGGAATCAGCCTCACGAGCCGAGCTATACGCTTTCGGCAGTGGGGCTTTCCCTACACTCACATAGCCTACTGCCTTGACTTAGCAAACCCTAACGACCCAATAGTAATAGAAGCGTGGTGTAGTGGCGTTAGAAAAGGAAAGTTTTCAGGAGCTCACACACCAGGAACTGAATTTTCCGTTTTCTCAGTAAGCGTCTCAAAAGAACAAAAAGAAAAGATAGAAAAATTCCTCTTTAGCCAACTTGGGAAGCCTTACGACTTTTTAGGAATCTTAGGATTTGTTCTGTTTAATCCAAATATAGAAAGCAAAAACAGATGGTTCTGTTCTGAACTTGTATTTACGGCATTCAAACAAGCAAGAGCTGAACTTCTCAAAAACACCCATCCTTCAGAAGTCAGCCCCCGGCTATTTCTAAAGTCCCCACTTTTACAATTTGAATATTCAGCAAAGTTAGGAGAAGATTATGGCGTTCAAAGAGGCTTTAAAGAAGGTGCTACAACTTGAGGGTGGACTCAAGCTTCATAAGAATAAAACAGAAAGATTTGAGACCTATGCAGGGATATATAGAGGAGCCCATCCCGAGTGGGAAGGGTGGCAATACATAGACAGAGGAGAAACTCCACCGTTTTCTCTTGTAGAGAGCTTTTACTACGAAAACTTTTACAAGCCTTTTGAGCAGGTAGGAAGTGAAAGAATCCGAGACCTTCTCTTTGAAACCTCAGTCAACCTTGGAGTTCGCCAGACAGTAAAACTTGCACAGAAGGTTTTAGGAGTAAAAGCAGACGGAATAATCGGGGAGAAGACCCTCTCTGCCTTAAACAGCATAAAGGAAGAAGAGTTCATCAGAGACTTCACCCTTGCAAGAATAGCCTTTTACACGGCATTGGCAAATAGGAACCCTAAAAGATATTCCATTTACTTAAGAGGTTGGATAAACCGAACCTTGGAGGCTTTATCGTGGGTATCTTAGACTTTCTTACAGGAGGAGTAGGTAAAAGCGTTGTTGATGCTGTCAAAGAGTTAGCGGATGATTTTATAACTACCGATGAAGAAAAATTTGAACAGTTAATCAAAAAAGAAGAATTGCGATTAAAACAGGAACAACTTAAACTTGAAAGAGAAAAAGCCTACCTGCAGGATGCTCAGAGCGCCAGAGAAACCTACGCAAGAGTCTCTACTTCCGATAAAGCACCGTTCATCAATAAGATCTTTCCATCGGTTTTAGCCATGCTGACCGTGTTATTAACATTTATTCTGTTTTTCTACTTTTCTCAAGGTAAATTTGAGGGAAATCAAAAGGATATAGTGATATACATTCTCGGTGTTCTTTCAACAATTACAACACAAATATTCGCTTTCTATTACGGTTCAAGCCTTGGTTCAAAAAACAAAGAGGAAATCATCAAAAACTTTGGAGGAAAAAATGGACTACTTTGACAAAATAGTTGCAATCCCGGAAAGTTTTTCAAAGCAAGACCTTGAGGAACTCAAAAGACAATATCCGCAGCTTGATTTTCAAGTAGTGAAAACCCCAGTTGGCATGAGGCTCAAAATCTCTGGAATGACTACTGGTGAGATTATAGAGGAGATAGAAAAACAGATAGGGGTGTAGCATGGAAATAGAAGAAAGGTTAAGAAAACTTGAGCTTGGATATACTCGAATAGAAGGGCAGGTTGTTACGATTGCAGGGGATATAAAAGACATTAAAAGAACGCTTAAGGATTTAGCTGAAATTGCAAAAGCACAGATAAAATTGGATGCGACACTACAATCTTTTGACAATGAAAGAAGAACTCTTGAGAACAGAATTGAGAAGATAGAAGAAGAGATAGCATTTTTAAAAAAGATAGCTTATTCCGCTGTTGCTCTTGCAACAGTTGGAATGCCAATTGGCGTTGAGATACTCAAATATTTTCTGAGGTAAAAATGCAAAACAAAGATAAGCTCTATCATTTTATAATAGGGATTTTGGCTTTCACCGTTCCTGGATTCTTTTTTAGTCCACAAGTGGGTTTGATTTTTGCAGCTATACTGGCAACAGCAAAAGAAATGTATGATGCCAGACACTCAGAACATACATCAGATGCAAATGATCTTATAGCAACTATCAGTGGTGCATTATTCGCATTTCTTTTATTTTTTTCTGGGTGAAAACTGGGTGCAAAACTGCACCCAAAACTTCCAAAAAATTCCAGATAATTCCAAATAATTCCAAATAGGGTTTAGCAAGGATAAACATTGTGGGACTTGGAAAAACATTGGTGCCCGGGGCGGGAATCGAACCCGCACGCCCGTAAGGGCAAGGGATTTTGAGTCCCTCGCGTCTGCCAGTTCCGCCACCCGGGCTTTTTTGGTATTCTTAAAGTGCTTAAAAATAAAATAGGCGGAGGAATTATGAATGCAAGAGTAGGATTCATCGGTGGCGGTAAAATGGCAGAAGCTTTGATTGAATCTATTATAGCCTCGAATAAAGTTAAGTCTTGCAATATAAACGTTTCGGATGTTAGTGAAGAGAGGCTCGAATATTTAAAGCAAAAATTTGGTGTTAATACTTTTATCTTGAATACAGAGGTAGTTGCTCTTTCTGATATTATTATTCTGGCTGTTAAGCCTCAGGTTATGACGGCTGTGTTAGAAGAGATTAAAGATGCTGTGATTCCTCAACAGTTGATTGTGAGCATAGCAGCTGGATATCCTATTGAAAATATAGAGAAGCTCCTTGGAAAGGATAAAAAAATTATTAGAGTTATGCCCAATATTCTTGTTAAGGTTAGTGAAGGGACGATGGCTTTTAGCCCGAACATTAATGTTTCTGACGAGGAAGTGTCACTGTTTAAAGGACTGTTTAGTGTTGCAGGTGAAGTTATAAAGGTTGAAGAAAAGTTAATGGATGCTGTTACCGGTCTTTCTGGAAGCGGTCCTGCTTTTGTATTCTTAGTTATTGAAGCACTGGCAGATGGTGGGGTTAGAACAGGTTTGCCAAGAGATATTGCTTTGAAATTGGCAGCACAAACTGTAAAGGGCTCTGCTGAAATGGTTTTGAGAGGGGAGCATCCTGAAGTCTTGAAGGATAGTGTTATTTCTCCTGCTGGAACGACGGCTGAAGGTATTGCAAAGTTGGAGGAGAAGGGTGTCCGTTCGGCATTTATAGAAGCGGTTTTTGCAGCTTTTAGACGTTCAAAAGAGATCTCCGAACTTATAAAGAAGTGGTGATGAAAAAGACAAGACCGGAAAAAAGATTTTATAGACGATTTGTTGCCAATAAAGGTATTTCTTTTGAAATAGGTGTTGGTGAGAGTGATTTGTGGATCTATCTACCGGAGATATTTGCAGTTCCTGAAAATCTTAAAAAGAAACTTTTAGATTATCTTATTCTACTGCGCAGGCAGATTGAATCTTATATAGAGCAGAATCCTGATTTTTATTCAAGTCTTGTTCCTATATCTGTTGATTATGTACTTCTGCCAGAAATCATTAAGAAAATGTTGATTGCTTCTTCTAAAGTTGGTGTTGGTCCTATGGCTGGTGTAGCTGGTGCTATTAATTACTTTATGGGAAAGAAGTTGGAAGAGTTGGGATTTAATCAATACGTAATTGAAAATGGTGGAGATGTTTTAATTTCTTCAAATAGAGAGAGAGTGCTAAAACTTTATACCGGAAACTCTAGGATAGATGAAACCATAGGTTTGAAAATTCTGCCAGGGAAATGGGGAGTTTGTAGTTCGTCAAGTAAAATCGGTCATTCTTTAAGCTTTGGTAATACTTTGATAGCTACGGTTATAGCAGAAGATGTTGTTGTATCTGATTGTGCGGCAACTTTTATGGCTAACAGTAGAACTGTTGAGATGTTTAAAAAAAATGCTAAAGAACTTGTCAGAAAACAAATTGTTTCCGGAGTTTTCGGTTTTATTGAGAATAAAGTTGTTATAGTTGGCAAAGTTGATTTGGTTAAAATAAAGGTATAATATAATATTGTTAATTTCTTTCTAATTTTAGCGTTGAGGCTTAAATTGAGGAAACTTCTGTGGTCTGTTCTTTTGGTTGTGTCAATAATTTTGTGTAAACCATTAGGAGTACCTCCTGGAGAACATATCCTGAAGTTCTTCCTTAGCCTCA
>NZ_MOEN01000024.1 GCF_001968985.1 Desulfurobacterium indicum
TATTTCCTCTAAGGTTACCTGCGATATTTTGCTTATGGTTGAGGGTGAGTATTTAAGTTCAAACACGCTTTCAAGAGCCTGGGCTACTGCTCTTGCACTCATACCAGAGGCAAACATCCCAAGTATTAAGTCTTCAAGATTGATATCTCTTCTTCTATAAGGTTCTATCAACTTTGTTCTGAATTTTCCCTCTCTATCTCTTGGAATTCTCAGATTTTCAAGCTTACCGATAACAGTATCTAAGTTTCTAACGTAAAAGCCGTTCTTTGTTCCTCCATGTTCTTTAAGAAACACTTCTCTTTCAGCCGTCATGATTGACTCTAAGGTTTGCTTTACCACTTCCTTAACTAGGTCTGGTAAAATCTTCTGTAGTTCCATTTTTGCCTCCTGGGGTTGGTATTTGTGGGGTGTTCCCCAGGAGGTTATCCCATTTCTCAAGCTTACACAAAATATCGTACACTACCAGCAGTCTGGCAATAAAAATTATATAAGCTTTTGGCAAGAAGTTGCAAAACAATTTCTGAGAACACAAATGATAAAAATCATACCCCGTTGAAAATTAATTGAAAATGATTATCTTTTAGTTAAAATTGCCTAAGGAGGTGAGGATGGCCGAGTTAACTGAAAAGGAAAAGGCTGTTTTTGAATTCATGAAAGAGAAAGGCAAACCTGTTCGTCCCGGTGATGTTGCAAAAACGCTGGGAATGGAAAGCAAAGAGGTTTCTAAAATTATCAAATCATTAAGAGAGAAGGGGCTCGTAAACTCTCCTAAAAGGTGCTACTACGCCCCTGTTGAAGGTTAATACAAGCACTCAAAAGGATATACACTTTCTAAAATGTGAATACAACCGCTCCGCCGGTTTCGGATAAGAGCCGGCGGATCATTTAAGAAAAGATCCCTGTAAGGAACAGAAAAAAGAGAAGTTTCAAGCTTCTTTTTAAACTTATCTGGAAGCAAACTCTTCCTTCCTTTAACCGCGACCGTGCTTTTACTTTTCCTCCCGACAGCAACTCCCTCTCTAACACCAAAACCTGCCATAAGAAGAGCTTTCCTAACAGGAAGAGAGGAAGAATAGGTAGCAAGCACCCCGCCTTCCTTCACCATTTCCGATATATACTTAAAAAAATCAAGTGTCCACAGCTCAGGATTCACCTTCGGAGAGAAGGGATCGTGAAAAACAACGTCAAAAAAATCCCCAAAATTCCTATAAATTTTCTTTACAACTTCTCTTCCTTCACCTATAAAAACCTTTATCCCAATTTTTCCATCAAAGTAGTTAAGGGTCAAAAAACCATCTTCAAAAGAGCGATTTTTTAAAAGTCCACTCAAAAAAAATTTAAAAGCAGACATATCTCCCCAGTCAAGCTGAAGAGAAGCCTTTATTACTTCAATATCCTTCTCAAAACCGACAATTAAAAGTTTTCCCCCGCATTCAAAAGCAGCCTTAACGGCAGACATGGAATTAAAACCGAGACCAAAGCAGACATCAAGAATCTTTAAATCTCTCTTTTTCAGAGATTCAATAATTTTGCAGGGTTTTATGAATTTTTCTTCAGACTCTCTGAATGCTCCCGCAGTTACAGAATGATAAGGCTCTCCATACTCTTCCGAAAAGAAGGTAGGAGAGCCGTCTGCCGTTATTATTTTTTTTATCATTTTGCCGTAGCTGTTTCTTTACGTTTCTTTGTCTTCGACTTGTGAAGTGCCGTATCAAAAACTTTTTCAACTCTGTCCACAAATAAAAGCTTTAACTGTTTTTTCGCATCTTCAGGAAGCTCTTCCATAACTTCAGCCTTATTCTTTGCAGGGATAATAACAGTCTTCACACCGTATCTTAATGCTGCAAGAATCTTCTCTTTTAAACCTCCAACAGGTAGGACTTTACCACCGAGGGTTATTTCACCTGTCATCGCAACGTTTTTTTTCACTTTTCTGCCAGTTAAAGCTGAAAGCATTGCAGTAGCTATTGTGATACCTGCCGACGGTCCGTCCTTCGGAATGGCTCCGGCAGGAACATGAACATGGATATCTATCTTTGAAAAATCTTTATCTATACCGTAGTTTTCAGCATGTGCCCTGATAAATCCGAGAGCAGCTTGAGCAGACTCTTTCATAACATCACCAAGCCTTCCCGTAAGAATAAGCTTTCCAGTTCCCGGTGTTACTATTGCTTCCACAAACAGAACATCTCCACCGGCAGCCGTCCAGGCAAGGCCCGTAACAACTCCTACTTCATCTTCTCCAAGTTCCATTTCAGGAATAAACTTCGGAGCTCCTAAAATCTCCTCTACACGTTTCTTCGTAATAACGTACTTTTTCTCTTTACCTTCACTT
The DNA here is from genome assembly GCF_001968985.1 of Desulfurobacterium indicum. Classification (NCBI taxonomy): domain Bacteria; kingdom Pseudomonadati; phylum Aquificota; class Aquificia; order Desulfurobacteriales; family Desulfurobacteriaceae; genus Desulfurobacterium; species Desulfurobacterium indicum. Next base: position 2,336 of record NZ_MOEN01000024.1, read on the forward strand.
ATCCATAAAGCCACTTTCCTGCAAACAGCAGCTATCTTTCTGTCAAGATTCCTTACACCGGCTTCCTTCGTGTAGTGCCTTATTATGTGAATAACCGCATCATCTCTAAACTGTATGTCTTTCGTTGTTAAAGCATGGTTTTTAACTTGCTTGGGAATAATGTATTTTTTAGCTATGTTAAGTTTCTCATCTTCCGTATATCCCGGAATGTTAATGACTTCAAGCCTGTCATAGAGAGGCTCAGGAATGGTGTAAGGCGTATTAGCCGTTGCTATAAAAAGCACCTCCGAAAGGTCAAAAGGCTGATTTATGTAGTTATCCACAAATTCCTTATTCTGCTCAGGATCCAGAACCTCAAGAAGTGCTGCCGCAGGATCACCCCTAAAATCAGATGACATCTTATCTATTTCATCAAGAAGAATCACAGGATTTTTTGTCCCAGCCTTTCTCAATGCCTGAATAATCTTGCCGGGCATGGCTCCGACATAGGTTCTTCTGTGTCCACGAATCTCTGCTTCATCCCTTACACCACCGAGAGATATCCTAACAAACTTCCTACCCATAGCCCTTGCAATGGAGCGGGCAAGAGAAGTTTTTCCGACACCGGGAGGACCTACAAAGCAGATAGTCGGCTGCTTTATGGAATGAGACTTTTTCTTCCTCTTCTTCATGAGAGCCTTTACGGCCAGAAACTCAAGAATTCTGTTCTTTACCTTTTCAAGGTCGTAATGATCTTCATCAAGAATTTTCTTAGCTCTCTCAATATCAAGTTTATCTCTTGAACGCTTTGACCAGGGAAGCTCTATCATCCACTCTATGTAAGTTCTCAAAACGGCGGCTTCCGCAGATTCAGGATGCATCTTTTCAAGTCTTGAAAGCTCTTTTAAAACAGCCTCTTCTACCTCTTCCGGCATTTTGGCTTTTTTAATTTTCTCCTTATACTCTTCTATCTCTTTGCTTTTCTCTTCTTCCTCTCCAAGCTCTCTCCTTATAGCCCGAAGTTGCTGCCTTAAAAAGTATTCTCTCTGCTCCTTCTCCATAGATTCACGAGCTTTTGTCCGTATAAGCTCCTGTATTTCAAGAACCCGCATCTCATGCTCAAGCTTTTTACTTACCTTTTTAAGCCTTTCAACAGGATCAACAGTGGCAAGAAGATCTGCCGCTTCTTCCGTTGTAAGTTCTATCTGCCCTGCAATCAAATCTGCCAGTCTTCCTGGATCTTCAATGCTCCGTAAAATTGCCACCATATCAGGAGGGATCTGTTTACCAAGAGCAACAATCCTTTCTATCTGATCCTTCACAAGTTTTATAAGTGCTTCTTCTTCTAAATTTTCAGCAACAAACTCTGGCTCTTCTATGTGTTCTATCTCTGCTTCAAAATGGTCATCAACCAATTTAAGCTTCTTAACTTTCGCTCTTCCAAGACCTTGAACCAGAATTTTTACCCTGCCGTCAGTCATTTTCATCGCTTTTAAAATAACGGCAACGGTTCCTATATCATAAAGATCTTCTCTTTTTGGCTCTTCAATATCCTTATCTCTCTGCGTTGCAAGAAATATCAGCTTATGTTCCTTTAATGACTCTTCTACAGCTCTCAAAGAAAAAGGTCTTCCCACAAAGAGAGGTGCTATCATCATTGGAAAAACAACAACATCTCGGAGAGGAAGTACCGGAAGCCTTTCTGGAAGCTTTGGTTCACTCATCGGCATGATTCCTTCAGCCATTCTTTTCACCTCTCGCTTTCAATTTTTCTTCCATATAATTTATTATAGAATCTCTAAGATCATCCCTCATAAGGGCAAAATCTATTGTGGCTTTAAGAAAACCGAGTTTAGAACCTGTATCATATCTGTTACCTTTCATAACTCTTGCATAAACAGCTTCTCTCATAGAAAGTCTGACTATTGCATCGGTTAGCTGAATCTCATTTCCCTTTCCCGGCGGAGTGTGTCTCAACATATCAAAAATAGTGGAAGTAAGTATATACCTTCCTGTAATAGCAAGGTTTGAAGGAGCTTCAGAAACTGACGGTTTCTCAACGAGCTTATCTACTTTAATAACGTTTTCTTCAACTTCGTGACCGGAAACAATTCCGTAGTTTGAAACTTCCTCTTCTGGAACATGCTGAACTCCTAAAACCGAACATCTGTAACGGTCGTATGTTTCCATTAACTGTTTTATGGCTGGTGTTTCTGAAACCATTATGTCATCACCAAGAAGAACGGCAAACGGTTCGTTTCCAACAGCCGGTTCCGCAGTTAAAATAGCATGTCCAAGTCCAAGAGGTTCTTTCTGTCTAACATAAATAATTTCCGCAAGGTTGGTTATTTCTCTCACCATTTTCAGAAGTTCTATTTTTCCTTTTTTTTCAAGAGCCGTTTCAAGTTCAAAATTACTGTCAAAATGGTCTTCAATGGCTCTCTTATGTTTACCCGTAACAAAAACAATCTGATTTATACCAGCTCTTACAGCCTCTTCAACGATATACTGAATAACCGGTTTATCAACAAGCGGAAGCATCTCCTTAGGCTGAGCTTTTGTAGCCGGAAGGAACCTTGTTCCGAGTCCTGCAACAGGAATAACCGCCTTTCTTATAGCTGTCATTTTACCTCCCATTCAAATCGTCTGGCGAATATACACTTTAGATATCTTGACTCCGGAATCTGTAAAACAAAAGGATGATCTTTAGCCTGATACGTTGTGTATAAAATTCTTAACGGTGTTCTTGTATCAAGAGCCGCAGACAAAAGTATTTCCTCAAGTATCGGCGGGGTAATATGGTGGGAACAGGAACAAACCACTATTTTTCCACCGGGCTTCAACATTTTCAGGCCGCGTAAAAACAGCTCCTTATAACCCCTTTTTGCCTGTTCAACAACCGTTCTACTCTTTGCAAAAGCAGGAGGATCTATAACTATTGAATCAAACATTTCTCCATTTTTCTGCATCTTCTTTAAAATTTTAAAACAGTCTCCTTTGACAAAGGTGAACTTTTCAGCGACATCATTTATCTCTGCATTTTCCCTTGCAAGCTCAAGGGCAAGTTCAGAACTATCAACCGCAACAACACTATCTGCTTTACCGATCACAGCCGCATGAATGCCAAATCCTCCTAAGTGACAGAATGCATCAAGAACACGATCGCCTTCATCAACAAACTCCCTGGCAAAAAGTAGTTTATTTTCCCTTTGATCTAAAAAATATCCTGTTTTCTGACCGCCAATTATTTGAACGTTAAACTTTATCCCGTTTTCAAGAACCGTAACCTTCTCAGGAACCGTGCCATATAGCGTCTGCTCGCACAACAAAAGTCCCTCAAGTTCTCGCGTTTGAACGGTGGATTTTTCATATATTCCTTTTGGCTTCACAACTTCAACCAAAGCCTTAATCACAAGTGGCTTCAAAATCTCCATGCCTAACGTTGTAAACTGAGCAACCAGATATCCGTCGTAATTATCCACTATCAAGCCGGGCAAATAGTCAGCTTCTGAGTGAATAAGACGAAAAGCCGTGGTTTCCATAATTCCAGAAAGCAATTTCTTACGATAAGCAAACGCCTCTTTAACTCTTCTGACAAAAAACTCAAAGTCTATTTCTTCATCTTTTCTGTAGGTTAAAACCCTTATGGCTATGTAAGAATCAGGATTTATATAGCCCTTTGCAAGAAACGCCCCTTTATAGTCTCTTACTATGCATATTTCTCCCGGTTTTGGTCGCCGGGAGTAAGAGAGAATATCTTTCTTATATATCCAGGGATGAAAGCCCTTTACTCTCTTTTCTCTTCCTCTTTTTATCGAAACCTGTAACATGGACAAACCTCATTGGTAATTTTATGGAACTTTTAAGAAATTTTCTAAAAGCCTCGTTATAACGTATGTTACTTGAAATTATATCAGTTGCCACAGAACGTATTTCATCGCTTATTTCCATTACCTTAAACATTGAGGTTCTAAATCTAAAGAAAAGACGCCTCAAGAATAGAGCCCACTTGAATTCGGCAATAAAACTATCTAAAAACTTTTTATATTCAACTGCTACTGCAACTTTATCATCAAAGTATTCCAGAATAAGTTGAGATGCTTTTTTAGCACTTAAGGCAGCAAAGTAAATACCTTCTCCGGTAAAAGGATCTACCATTGATGCTGCATCACCGGTAAGAAGTATTCCTTCCTCTCCTGAATAGAGACGACCGTCAAAAACAGGTATAAATGCTCCGCCTTTTGATATAATCTTGCCTCTAATCCCGTACTTTTTATTAAATTTGAGATTGATATCTTCCAAATTCCTCGCCTTTAAAAGGGAAAAATCACCAAACCCTGTAGTGTAAAAATCACCTTTCGGAAAAATCCAATAATACCCTGACTTAAAATCTGAAAAATCTACCAGGGCAGATTCTTTAGTATCAGATTCAACATCTATCTCGTATGTCAAAGCTCTCTTTAAATCAACACCACACACTTTTGAAGTTATTCCATTAACACCGTCAGCACCTATAACAAATCTGGCTCTGTAAAAACCTTTTTCTGTTTCTATCCTAATAAAACTCTTTTTCTTTCACTATGGCTACTACTTTTTCCCCATCATGAATTACTGCATCGGAAATAGTCCCATATAAAAAACCATCAAAACTTTTTCTGTCAACAAAAAAGATAAAAGGATTTTTCGACATTGTTTCAATAACTTTTTTCCCATTAACAAGGTAAAGTCTGTGAGCCCTCCCTTTTATAACAGGAGTAATATCACCAAAGATTTCGGTAAGAAGGTTACAGCATTTTAAAGTTACCCCGCCGCCGCATAACTTCTTTCGCGGAAAGGTGAAAGAATCAAAAGCAATAACTTTCAGACCGCTGCCCTCCAGAACTTTAGCAGCACAGCAGCCTGCAACACCAAGTCCTATAATAGCAACATCAAAGTCGCTAATCTCTCCTCCCCTATTGTTAAATTCCCCTGTAATCTGCTATCAGTTTAGCAAACTCACGGAAAAGATACCTTGAATCGTGAGGTCCTGGAGAACTTTCCGGGTGATACTGAACGGTAAAAAGTGGCTTTGACTTATGTTTCAAACCTTCAACAGTTTTATCATTAAGACTGTAATGTGTTACCTCAAGCTCATCAGGAAGCGTCCTATCATCAACGGCGAAACCGTGATTTTGTGCTGTTATCTCTACTTTACCATTTTTAAGGTTCTTAACAGGTTGATTAGCACCTCTATGGCCAAATTTCAGCTTATAGGTTTTCGCACCCAGAGCAAGAGCTGTCAACTGATGACCAAGACATATACCAAAAATCGGTTTTTTAAAAGTTGCTATAAGATAACGAATTGTTTCTATTGCATAATCAACAGCGGCCGGATCACCGGGACCGCATGATAGAAATATCCCATCTGGATTATATTTCAGTATATCTTCAGGCGGTGTCTGAGCAGGAACGACAACCGGTTTTATACCAACATCAACAAGATTCCTCAAAATATTTTTCCTGATACCAAAATCAAGAACTACAACGCTGTATTTAAAGTTTTTAACTTCTGGATAACCTTCTTCTAATCTCCAGGTCCCCCGGCTCCACTCGTAAGGTTCTTTGCAGGTTACAACATCAACAAGATTCTGTCCTTCCATAGGGGGAATACTTCTGGCCTTTTCTACCAGCGATTCAGGATTCAGATCAACTGTTGAGATTACACCCCTCATCGTACCAACATCTCTCAATCTTTTAACCAAGGCTCTCGTATCTATCTCCGCAATTCCAACGACACCATATTTCTTGAGATAATCTTCAAATGAAAATTCTGCCCGCCAGTTAGAATAAATCTCAGAAATCTCCTTAACAACAAAACCTTCAGCCTGTGGCTTATCCGATTCAACATCTTCATTGTTGGCACCTACATTTCCAATGAGAGGACAGGTCATTGTAACTATCTGACCTTTGAATGAAGGATCCGTTACAATTTCCTGATAACCTGTCATACTGGTTGTAAAAACCACTTCACCGGAGACCTCACCTTCAGCGCCAAAATTAATACCTTCAAAATAAGTTCCATCTTCAAGAGCAAGAATTGCACTCTTTCTATTTAACATAACCTCTCTCCGCAGCATAGATTATAATTGTCACAATTAGTTTACCAAAATTTATGGAGGAACAATGAAGAAACTGCTGTTTATAATCGCCATTTTAAGCGGAATGATCATCTATGGTTGCAACATTGAAGCCGGGAAGCCCCTTATAGTTTCAAGTCTGCCTGTATGGAAAAACGTTGCAGAATACTTAGGAGGCAGAGATTTTAATTACTATTCCATACTGAAAGGAGGCGAATCTCCCCACGGCTATGAAATGAAACCTTCTGACATTGCAGAGCTGAAGAAAGCAAAATTGATAATCATACACGGTCTTGGAATGGATAACTGGATACTCAAAGGAGTAGAAGACAAAAAAAAGATATTCAACATAGGAAAGTTGCTCTCTAAAAAGTACCCTTTTATAAAGAAACCTGGTTACCACATATGGACAAACCCTGTGCTAATGGAAGATGTCTATTTTGAAACCGCTAACAGGTTAAGCCAGTTCTACCCGAAAAAGAAAACCTATTACGAAAAAAGAGCGGACGACTATGCTGCCATGATAGAACAACTTTTATCAAGAGTTAACAACTGTATATCCCGACTTAAGAACAAAAAAGTAATCGCCTTTCACCCTGTTTGGAAACCACTATTTGAAACTATCGGAGTAAAATGCATCGGTTATATTGTTGACAATCCAGAAGAAGAACCAAAGCCTGAAAGAATCAAAGAGCTTATAAACAAAGGTAAAAAAGAAGGTGTAAAAGTTGTCATTGCCGAAAAGGGAGAACCGGGAACGCTTGTTAAAGAAATAGCCTCAGAAATCGGAGCGAAAGTTATCGTCCTTAATCCTATACCCGATGAAGACTATGTAGTTGCTCTAAGCAACTGGTGCAACAAAATATGTAACGCTCTCAAGGAGGTAAACGGACAATGATTTTAATGATAGATAACTATGACTCTTTTACATACAATGTCGTTCAGTATTTTGGAACACTTGGTGCAGATATTACAGTTAAAAGAAATGATAAGACAACTCTTGAGGAAATTGAAAAATTAAACCCCGACGCGATTGTGATTTCACCGGGACCTTGCACACCTAAAGAAGCAGGCATATCCGTAGAAGTAATTAAAAATTTTGCCGGCAAATTGCCCATACTTGGTATTTGCCTCGGACATCAATCAATAGGTTATGCCTTCGGTGCTGAAATAGTAAGGGCTAAAAAGCTCATGCACGGAAAAGCCTCTCTAATAGAACATGACGGGAAATATCTGTTTGAAGGAATGAAAAATCCGTTTTCAGCAATAAGATACCATTCCCTTGTAATAAACAGAAAAACTTTACCAGAAGAATTTGAAATAACTGCAGAAAGCAAAGACGACAAAGAGATAATGGGCATAAGGCATAAAAATTTTCCTTTATTTGGTGTCCAGTTTCATCCCGAATCCATACTTACAGAAGAAGGATTGAAACTAATAGAAAACTTCTTAAAACAAATTTAAAAGATGAAGTTGTATTCACATATCAAAAAAGCACCTGAATATTTTATTGTTGAAGAGTTACCTCGCCTGGAAATTGCAAGTGACGGGAAATACGATGTATTTTTGCTCCAAAAAAGAAACACATCTACTCTGGAAGCAGTAAGAATAATATCGAAACTTCTAAAGATTCCATTGAAAACCATAGGCTTTGCCGGTCTTAAAGATAAATACGCGGTAACGACCCAATACATAACACTACCTTCCGGTACTATATCTGAAGAAGAAATACAATTTGTTAATAACGGTAGGTGGCAGATCGGAAAAGAAAGAAAAAACTCATTTTTTAAAATAAAATTCCTTGGAAGAACAAATCGTCCCTTATCTCTCGGGGAAATAGAAGGAAATAAATTCACTATAAAAGTTCGAAATTTTGAAAAATCAATGCGAGAAAAGTTTTACCGAAATTTTCAAACAATAAAGCTTTACGGATTTCCCAACTATTTCGGAGAACAGAGATTCGGAAGTGTTAAAAGCAGAGATGATTTTGTTCTAAGATATCTTTTGAAGGGAAATTTTGAAGAAGCTTTAAAAGTTTACTTCTTAGGAAAAGAGAAAATAAATGTTATTACCAGCTGGCAAAATATTTATAAAATTTTAAAACCAACCCTTGAGGAATATGAAAAAGATTTACTAAAAGGACTCATAAGAGGATTGCCGGCAGAAAAAGCCTTTAGAATACTTCCTAAAAACATACGCATAATGTTTAATTTCGCATTTCAAAGTTATTTGTTCAACCGTTTCCTTGGGGAATATATAAAACAGAAGTATCCGCATATTCAAATACCCTTTATCAACAACTGGAAACTATACTTTTATACTGAAGTCGAAGATTTCGAGAAATTAAAAGGCTTAAAAATTCCATACATAGGATATGAATTCCCACCCGAAGATCCATTGTTGAGGAAAATAATCAGAAAAATATTCAAAGAGGAAAAAATAGACCCTGCAACTTTCAATACAGAAATAGCAGGAATAAAAGTAATGACTGACGGAGAGAGAAAAGCTATCGTAATACCAAAAAACTTTAAGATAATTTCAAAAACTAAAAAAGAGGTAACACTTGAATTTATACTACCACTCGGTGCCTATGCCACAATACTTTTAAGAAATTTACTTGCAGTCTGAGGTGGAAAATGGTCTCAATAGGATATATCGAAATAAAACTTTACATCCCGTACAGCCACTCTCTAAAGGAAAAAAAAATGGTAATTAAACGTATCAAGGAAAGAATCAGAAACAAATTTAACGTATCAGTTGCAGAAATAGACGCTCATGACAAGTGGCAAACATCCGTCATAGCAGTAGTAACTGTATCCACATCTTCCAGTAAAGCTGACGAAACACTAGAAAAGGTTGTCGGATTTATAGAAAAACTATTTCCAGGAATTATTGAAAGCTATCACAAAGGAATAATGTAAGCACAGGAAACCCTGTGCTTACCATTCTATAGATAACGCTCCAGTGTATCTTCTATCTGCATCCTGACCTGCGTATGCTCCCACTTCCTCTGCATAGGTGGCAAATTGAAGATTAACAACACCGATTCTAAAATCTGTTCCAAATGTAGGATATCCTTCATAAAGACCGGTTCTAACAATCCAGGAAGCGAACTTGTTATCCCACACTTTAACTTCTGCTCCCAACCTTATTCTTTTGCCCCAATCATCATCAATACCATTATTACGTGTAATATCAACTATATCAAATGCAAACACCGGTTCTTTAAACAATCCTCCGAATCCTTCAAATTCCGGTTTTAATGCAAAACCCAGATTTACACTCATAGGTACTTTACCTGCATCACCAAAATCAAGATCACCAATATTCAAAACAGAGAAACCAACCTGAGGATGAAGAACATTATCAGGAAATGGATCGTATTCAAGATCAAAATCAAAGGAAAATCCACTACCCGTCTCAAGATAATTGTCTTTAATGTAATCATCAAGATTGTCACTATTAACAACTATTTCTGAAGTGGTAAAGGTATGATCGACACTCTGAGCATACAGAAACTTAGCACCTAAACCGATTTTCAATTTGTCATCAATAAACTTTCTCGCATAACCGCCTATGACTCCTCCGTAAGAATGTTGATGAACTTCTATCAATCCATCAGTCCCCGTACCTTCATGAGTTGCAAAATTTGCCTGAATATTACCAACAAGCGTAAAACCAAAACTTGACGTTTCTCCACCTTTGACGACACCAAGAGCAAGCATCTCTATGTCAAAGTGAAAATTTTCACCAAGATACTTTAAAATTAAATTATTCAAAGCCGTTAACTGCTCGGTATCGTTGTCTATATCAAGGACATCCTGAAGATCATTATAAAAATTTTTAGTTTTAGAAGACGCAGCGACGCCAAGCTTTAAAAGAGTAACTTCAAAACCGGCACTTTGTTTAACATCCGAGAGCCCTGCCGGATTGTAAAAAAGGGAATTTATTGTTCCACCAACAGCCGTATAAGCACCACCCATCCCCATAACAGCAGGGTCTTTGTAGATATACGGATACTCAAAGTTAGCGGCAAAAGCAGAAGCAGCCGTAACAACCGCTATAGATAAAATTGTTAGCTATAGATAAAATTGTTAAAAGCTTTTTCATCTCTAATTCCTCCTCCCTCTTTTATTGTGAAAGATAATCAGCAATGAGCTGTTGAGCTACGGTATCGTTTGCATTTATCTGAATATCCTTTGCCGTATCAAGAGTACTGCTGGTACAGGGCACTCCATCACACAAACATGCAGGCGGATTCGGTTCACAAATATCCCTCTTGATATCAAGCAGACTCTTTTCAACATCCGTATCGTTTGCAATAAGAGCCACTGTAGATGTTCCATTATTAAGGAGATCTACAAGACTATCAGTTACAGTAAGTGTCTCATTATCAGAAACGACAGGACACGGATAACAGCCTACAGTTTCATTTACAGCATCACAAATTGTTCCATTGCCCGCATAACAGAGTCCACTCGTTAAAGCAACAACAGAAGTTGTTCCTGTTCTATCGATAACTTTATAATCAATATGATTACCATCAGAAATACAATTAGAAGTAGCATTAATGAAAAACTTCACAACTTCAAATGTCTTATTAGAATAGCCGAAAGTACCATTATCAACCGGAACATACGCATCACAGTTTGTTGTTACTCCTGCCGCAGCATACTCCAGAGCACTGGCACTAAACTGAGCACTGTCTAAGAAATTATTTTCATCTGTATCCTGCTCACATGTAAGAGTTGCATTATCAGCCCAGCTTTCTATAGCATCAGCCACATCTTCTCCAAGAGTAGATTCAAAAAGAGAAACAAAGGAAGTCGTAGCCTGAGCAAAATCAGCAATTCCTTTAAAGAAACATACATCCTGCTCCATAAGAGAAAGATTTGGACTGCTACAATTAACACTCCCTAAGTTAGAAAGAGCTCTATAGTAATAATCCCTTGATTTAGTAAGATAAAACAACTTCTTGCCACTCTGGCCTTCTGCAATGCTTTTCAAAAATGCTGCCAGAGGATCACTATCATCACTACTTTCAAGAACATCAGTCACAAGACTCGGTATGTCATAACCAGCTTTACCCAAATATGCAGCTCCAAGGTTAATATTTCTCTCTACCGGATCAAAAGCATCCTTACATTCACCGTTAAGGAGATTTATAGCTTCATCATAATTTTGCTTATCCAGAGTCTGAGTAACCTTATATTCACACTTCGGTGCTGTCCTGATTACTTATCGCTTCCATACCGTTACAACCGAAAACGGAAACAAGACTGACAAGCACCGATAAAAACAGAAGCTTTCTCATAATAGCCCCCTATGAAAATTTTATAATTCAAATCTATTTTATCATAAAAATTGCAACATTTAAACAACTCAACAAGTCTCTCCTAGTTCACCACATTGACTTTTATTAGATATTTATCTAAATTATAAATAATCCTAAAAGGAGGCATGAGATGAAAGACGTGCTTGGAAGAGAAATCAAAGACTTATCTGAAGAATTATGGTGGACAGTAAAAAGAAAAGAGATAGAATGGTATCCTACAATAAATTACGAAAAGTGCATCGGTTGCGGAATATGTTTTATAACATGCGGAGGGAAAAAAGTTTTTGACTGGGATATCGAAAAAAACAGACCCATAGTTGCCAGACCTTTCAACTGCATGGTAGGCTGCACAACATGCAAAACGCTATGCCCCGTAGATGCAATTTTATTCCCTGATAAAACCTTCATAAGAAAACTCATAAAAGAGCTCAATATTCTGCAAAAAGCAAAAGAAAGAATAGAAAAAGCCGTATCAGCACAAAATGGCTAAAAACGCCTATTCACAAGTATTTTCACAGGGGAGCTATTGTCCCCTTTCCCAAAACTTATAATCTTTAAAATATGTTAAAATTCTTTCCTCAACGTTAAGCTAATTCAATCCAGGAGGAGAGGTTATGAAAAAACTTTTAAACACCTTTTTTCTACTTGCTTTTTCCCTCTTCTTCGTAACTTCAGCACAGGCCAAAGATTTCATATTCGGTGTTCTCCTGGTTGGCCCATATAATGACCACGGATGGAGTCAGGCTCACTACGAAGCTGCGAAAGAGGTGGAAAAGGAACTCAAAGGCGTAAAAATGATTTACATCGATAAAGTAAACCCTGCCGACCGTCCGGGAATTACAATCCCGGAACTTGTTGACGACCTCATAGACAAAGGAGCAAAACTTATCATTGCAAACTCTGACGATATGAAAGATGGCATCAAAGAAGCAGCTTTAGAACATCCTGACATCTACTTTGTTCACATTTCAGGAGACGATGCACTAACTGGAAAAGCACCTAAAAATCTTTCCAACCTCATGGGGAAAATGATCTACGGAAAGATGATGGCCGGATTTGTGGCTGCTATGACAACAAAAACAGGAAAAATTGGATATCTCGGTCCTCTTATCAACGATGAAACGAGAAGGCTTGCAGTTTCTGCATACCTTGGTGCAAGATATGCATGGGTAAATGTACTCCACAAAAATCCTTCAAAACTTCATTTCAGAGTAAACTGGATAGGTTTCTGGTTCAATATTCCAGGCGTAACAGCAGATCCAACACAGGTAAGTCAGAATTTCTTTGATAACGGTTATGATGTTGTTATTTCAGGTATAGATACTACAGAAGCTTTAGTAGTAGCAGGACAACTAAGAAAGCAAGGTAAAAAGGTATGGGCAATTCCTTACGATTATAAAGGCGCATGTTCAATAGCTCCGGATGCATGTCTTGGTGTTCCTTACTTTAACTGGAAACCTGGTTACAAGCATTTTGTAGAAATGGCAAAAAGCGGTCACTGGAAACAGGAATGGCTCTGGATGGAACCTTACTGGAAAAACATAAATGATCCTGACAGAAGTGCCGTAGGATTTATTCCAGGCCCCGCAATGAAACCTGAAGTAAAAAGAGCTTTAAATAACTTTATAAAAGGCCTCGCTTCAGGTAAAATACAACTTTTCAAAGGACCACTTTACTATCAGGACGGAAGCATATTCCTCAAACCTGGACAGGTGGCTTCAGAAAAGCAGATATGGTATATGAAACAACTGCTTAAAGGTATGGAAGGACAGAGCGCCTCAAAATAAGCAGAGTAAGGTGCAAAAGTGGAAATACGTTTTGAAAACGTTCATAAATATTTTGGTTCTGTTCACGCGAACAAAGGTATCTCGTTAACGGTAAAGGCAGGAACGATTCACGGAATAATAGGAGAAAACGGAGCCGGCAAAAGTACTCTCATGAAGATACTTGCCGGCTTCATTTCCAAGTCATCAGGTAAGATATTTGTTGACGGAAAAGAAGTCGACTTCCAGTCTCCAGCTGAAGCCACAGAAGCCGGTATCGGTATGCTTTATCAGGAACCCTGTGATTTTCCCGCAATGACCGTATTGGAAAACTTCATAGCCGGAGTTGGGAAAGAATGGAAACTCAACGAAGGAAAATACAAAAAACTTTTAGAGGAAAAGAGCAAAATTCTCGGATTTTCCATAGACCCGGACAAACCGGTGGGACTTTTAACCGTTGGCGAAAGACAACAACTTGAAATAGTAAGGCTTTTAGCCTTTGGCGTTAAAACGTTAATTCTTGACGAACCGACAACAGGTATATCCAAAGAACAAAAAAAAATACTATTTGAAGCACTCAAAAAATTAGCAGTGGAAGGAAAATCAATAATTATTATCTCCCACAAACTAAAAGATATAGAAGCTATATGTGACAGAGTTACAGTTTTAAGAAGCGGCGAAGTTGCAGGCCACATGGATGCTCCATTTGATAGAGAAAAACTTTTAACACTCATGTTCGGCAGTAAACCACCAGAAATAAAAACAGATAAAATAGAGCCCGGGGAAACACTCATAAAATTCGACAATGTTTATGCCCACGGAGGCAGAGCAGGTCTTAAAAACTGTTCTTTTGAAGCCAGAGAAAAAGAAATAATAGGGCTTGCAGGCCTTGAAGGTAGTGGTCAGGAAGTATTTTTAAGAGTAGCTGCCGGTCTAACAAAACCTTATCGCGGAAAGGTAAAAAGAAACAAAAAGTTTTTTAAAAGAAAATTTCATAAAACAATATTCCTGCCAGCTTCAAGACTTGAAGAAGGTCTGTTTCCCTCTTTGTCTCTTCTTGAACATTACGGAATAGCTTTCTTTAAAAAGTATTTCATAATCCCCTGGACAGAAGTAAGCAAAAAAGGGAAAGCACTTATTAAAAAATTCAAGATAAAAGGAAGATTGTTTGATAAAGCTGCATCACTATCAGGTGGAAATCAGCAAAGACTTCTAATATCTTTGATTGATCCAGAAACCAAACTGCTCCTTTTAGAACAACCAACACGCGGCCTTGATACGGAATCTGCAATATGGGTATGGGAGCACTTTAAAGAATTTACAGACAAAGGTGCTACAATCATTTTTAGCTCTCCCGATCTCGATGAAATATTTTCCGTAGCGACAAGAATTCTTGTATTTTTAAATGGAAAAGTTGTTCTTGATAAAAAGAAGGAAGAAACAACACCTGAAGAAGTGGCAGCAGCAATAGCAGGAAACATTAAAAGGAGTGTAAGACTTGAAAGATAAAGTTTTAAAACCAATTACAAGATGGTTTATAGTCATCGGCTCCGTATTTGTGATAATCACTCTGCTTCTTTATGCAATAAAAGTTAATCCGTTTGAAGTTTACAAACTGCTGATAGAAGGTTCTTTAGGGTCCAAATACAGAATCGCAAGAGTATTAAATGTCTGGATTCCCCTTGTCCTCTGCTCTTGTGGATTACTTTACACCTTTTCTCTCGGATTGTGGAACATTGGAATAGAAGGTCAAATAATGTTAGGAGCAATAGGTGCAACTGCTGCTTTTAAATGGTTTTACCCGTCCTTTCCTTCTCTATACGTAATGGTTTTAGGTTTTCTCTTCGCAATAATTGCAGGAGGATTATGGGCACTTTTTGCAGGTATTTTAAAAACAAAAGGTGGTGTAAACGAAATTTTTGCCGGTCTGGGACTTAACTTCGTTGCTCAAGGATTAATCCTATGGTTAATATTCGGACCATGGAAGCGACCGGGAATTGCGTCAATGAGTGGAACTGAACCTTTTAACAGACATTTATGGCTATCCACACTGAAAGGATTTAGAGTATCCCCTGTAGCTCTTGCCATTGCAGTATCTGTTTTTATAGCAACCGTTTTCATTTTTAAATATACAAAGTGGGGACTGTTTTTCAAAGCCATAGGAGACAATCCAACAGCTGGAACTCTTTTTGGCATCTCTGTTAACAAATACAGCCTTTTTGCCATGTTTCTTGCCGGTGCGTGTGCAGGAATAGCAGGATTTTTCCAGACAGCCGGTGTTTATCATAGACTAATTCCTGCCATATCCAGCAACTACGGTTATCTGGCTTTACTTATTGTAATGCTTGCGAATTTCAGTTATTGGCCAGTTCCTTTTATTGCATTCTTTTTCGCATGTTTAAATGTTGGAAGTATTCAGCTTCCCATGGTTTTAAATATCGATTCTTCTCTTAGTGGAATTATCCAGGGACTTTCCGTCCTTGTTTTCTTATGCGTTTACAACTTTCAAAAATTAAAGGAGAACTCGTTAGAATGAGTGCTGAATTTCCGGTTATAGCAGCCACAGTAGTGGGAGGAGCCGCTCCGTTAGTATTTGCAGCTTTAGGTGAAACTATCACAGAAAGAGGCGGAATTATCAATCTATCTCTGGACGGCTCAATACTTTTATCGGCAATGACCGGATTCGCAATAGCCTACAAAACGGGAAGCGTATTTTTAGGATTTCTTTCCGCAGGCATAATAGGAGCATTAATAGCCGCTGTTGTAGCCTCATCTACACTTTTTCTACGTGTTTCTCAGGTAGCAGTCGGTTTCGTTCTGGCTTTAATGTGCAGAGATTTAGCATACTTTCTCGGAAATCCTTACAGCAGGATTCAAGGACCTCAACTTGCCTATACACCTATTCCATTTCTCGAAAAAATTCCCATAATAGGGAAAATTTTCTTTCAACAAAACATAATGGTATATGGAAGCTATATCCTGATATTCGCTGTATGGTTTTTCCTGTATAAAACCAGATGGGGATTAATGCTACGCTGTGCGGGAGAAAATCCAGAAGCAGCCTACATCAGAGGCATTCCGGTAGAAAAGTTAAAATTCTGGTTTACAGTTCTTGGTGGATTTTTTGTTGGAATTGCCGGAGCTTTATATTCTCTGTCCGTAAAACCAGGGTGGGGAAGGCCTCAAGGAGCAGAAGGTACGGGTTGGATAGCTCTGGCAATAGTTATATTCGGAGGATGGGAACCAATAAAAGTAGCTCTCGGTGCTTATCTTTTCAGTTTTCTTCAGGCAATGGGAATAGTTTTACAGGATAAATTTTCATCAGTCCCTGCTCAGGTATTCCAGGTAGCCCCCTTCCCGTTAATGATTTTCACGCTGCTCTTTATAAATTACTTTAACCGAAAAGAGATTCAGGAAAAAGCTCTTACAAATCCTGTGCTTAAAATACTTTCCAGAATTCTCAAAGCCAATCCTCCTGCCTCTCTGGGCAAAGTTTTTTACAGAAATTAACGTTTTTTAAACCTGGAATTGAAAAGAAGATAAAGCTGAACTGCTCCGTTTAACATAAAAAGCAGACAAAATGCCTGAACAAGGCTTGCATAAGCTTCATCTTTCTTTTCTTCTTTTCTCTGAAATTCCAGCTGCTTTTTATAACAACCTATCAACTCTGGATTTGCTGCCGTCTTTTGAAGATACTCTATTTTCTTTTCCGTCTGAGGTGGCACTTTAACAGGTAAATATCTGGTTGAAAACATCAAAGCAGCAGCTCCTATAAAAGTTAAAATACTTGTTACCATTAATCCCAGATCGTATCTTTTATTTTCCTTTATCATTCAAATCACTCCTTTTGTGGAAGGAACAGAATCTTTCAATTTCTCATCAATTGAAACTGCCTCTTTTAAACTCTTTGCCACTGCTTTAAACGAAGCCTCAACAATATGATGCAAATTAAGGCCGTAAAACAGATTGAGATGGAGATTACACTTTAAAGAGAAAGAAAAGGACTTCCAGAACTCTCTCCATAGATCAAACTCGATACCGTTTAAAATTTTCATCTCGGGGAAATTATTGTAAACAAAGTAAGGCCTTCCTGAAAGGTCAACAGCCGTCATTACCAACGTTTCATCCATTGGAAGGAGAAAACTTCCATATCTCTTAATACCTTTTTTATCTCCTAGTGCTCTTCTAAATGCCTCTCCGAGAACAATTCCAACATCTTCTATAAGATGATGATGATCAACATCAACATCCCCTGTAGCCGTGATCTCAAGATCAAAACTCCCATGTTTTGCAAACAGCTCAAGCATATGGGAAAGGAAAGGAATATCTGTTTTTACACTATATTTACCTTCACCATCAAGATTTAGCTTTAGTCTTATATCTGTTTCTGCTGTCTTTCGTTTAATCTCTGCCTTTCTCAAAATTTCCTCCCTGAATTAGAAAATACCTGTTTCCATCTGATTTCACAACACCTTCTGCTTCAAGTTCAAACAGAAGTGTAATTACTTCACAATAAGGCAATCCGCTCTCAGCAACTATTTTATCAATGTGAGCATCTCCTTTCAAAAGAACATCAACTATTGGTTGAAATTTCTCATCAATTTCTCTTTGATAAGCCTTATCTCTTCTCTTTCTCAAATAAGGAATCTCCTCAAAAATATCTTCAAATTCAACAAGTGGTACAGCTCCCTCTTTTAAAAGCTTATTACTGCCTTTGCTAAATACAGAATCAATGTTGGCAGGAACTGCAAAAACGTCTCTTCCCTCATCAAGGGCGAAACCAGCAGTAATCAAAGCTCCGCTGTTTTCATTAGCTTCGACAACCACAGTAGCAACAGAAAGACCACTTATTATCCTATTTCTCCTTGGAAAATTCTCTCGTGAAGGTGAAGTGCCAAAGGGAAACTCAGAAATTAAAGCGCCACCTGAATCTACAATTATTTCTCTTAAACTGCTATTACCAGAAGGATAGTTAACATCTATTCCACAACCTAAAACAGCATAGGTAACGCCCTTTGACTCTACTGCCCCTTTATGGGCAGCAGTATCTATACCGTAAGCCAAACCGCTAATTACAGGCACACCGTTAGAACTTAAAAAAGATGCAAGCTGATAAGCTATCTTCCTGCCGTAAGAAGAACATCTCCTTGATCCCACAATAGAAACAGCCATACTATTATTAAAATCAAGTTTTCCTTTCACATACAAAACCGGCGGCGGTGACGATATCTTTTTCAAAATTGGCGGATACCCCTTCCCTGTGAGAGGAAACAATTTTACACCAAGCTTTTCAGCTGTTTTAATCTCCTTTTCTGCTCGTAGAAGTTCTCCTTTTAAATCCAACCCTTCTGCTTTAGAAGCCGCTTCAAAACTTCCATATTTATCAATAAACTTTTTTATCGTCTTTAATCCGATTCCTTTTTTAAAGTAAAAAGCAAGTGCATAAAGAGTTTCCATAATACAACTTCCTACTTAGTAGTAATATGAAAAACACCATTCCAATCTTCAGGAGGATTTTGGAGAAGTATTTTACATCTTCTGCTCATTTCCGCTGCCGGTTGAAAATTTTTAAGACTATTAAAAACGCAAATAGCTTCTTCAAACATTCCATTCTTATATAAAGAAAGCCCTTTTTCATAAACATACTTTATTTGCTCTGCATTTTCAGATTTCTCAAGAAAAGTGTATACTCTAATCGGCTTCTCTTTACCTTTTACAGTTACACTGTCAATTTCAAGAGGAAAAAAGGATAAAGAAGAGAAATTAACCTTATCAACACTATTTTCGGAAGCCAGAATACTCGTACCATATATCTTGTTTAATCCTTCTATTCTTGAAGCAAGATTAACCGTATCACCTATTGCAGTGTAATCAAATCTTTGATTAGAACCCATATTACCTACAACTGCTTCACCTGTATTGATTCCTACACCTATCTTCACAGAAGGAAAGCCTTTTTTCTTGAGAATTTTATTTAACCCTTCCAGCTTTTTCACCATTTCCCATCCAGAAAGGATAGCTTTTTCCGCATGTCCACCAACATTTAATGGAGCATTCCATATAGCCATTATGGCATCACCTATGTACTTATCAAGAGTTCCGTTATTTTTTAAGATTATATCTGTTAAAGGAGTAAAAACCATATTTAAAAGTTCAACCAGTTTCTCAGGTTTAAGATTCTCCGAAATAGTAGTAAATCCTCTTATATCTGCAAAAAGTACAGAAATTTCTCTTTTTTCTCCTCCTAATTTCAATTTCTCCGGATGCTGAATCAAGATATTCAAAAGAGACGGAGAAACATAAGTACCAAACATACTCTTTATCAATCTTGCTTCTCTACTTTTCTTCGCTATAAAGAAAATCTCTTTTAGTGCAACAAATAGCATAACAAACAGTAGAATAAAAAACATATTCGGGAAATAAATTCCAAAAACGTAAATAGCAACGCTTACCAATAACAGAATAGCAAGAAGAACAATATAAATTAAAACCCTATAATAGATGTTTTCAAAACTATAGAAAACAATAACAACAAATACTCCCCCAACAATTATAAAAATTAAATCATAATACATATTAGGAAACACAAAATCATTTTTTAAAAAATTAGAAATAAATGTAAAATGAAACATCGGTCCAGGAATATAACCTATAGGCGAAGGCTTTATATCTGTCACTCCCGCTTCTGAAACACCCACTATAACAATTTTATCTTTCAGTTTCGATACGGGAATTTTTCCATCATACAGGTCCACGAAAGAAAATGTTCTATAATAGTAATCTCTCAATGAATAAAAATTAAGTAAAACTTTATCAATCGGTAGCTTTTTCCCGACCGCATAAATATAACGTGTTGTTACTCTAAAATCTCTTCCAAAATAAAGCCTAAGTGCTTGAAGTCCCAAGGAAGGATAAACATTACCTTCAAAAATCGACAATAATGGATAATGTCTTATTATTCCATCTTCATCTGACTCTACATTTAAAGTTCCAGAGAGGAAACAACTTTCGATCACAGGTTCAATATTCGCCTCTATATATTGATACATGGGAACTTTCAACTTTTCAGGCACTCTTAAAAAAGCTGAATCAGACAAAACATCAATAACTTCATCAGAAGGATTCTCAGTAGCACTTCCTCTCATAAAAAAACCGCAAACAACATTTCCAAGCCCATTTATCGTATCTGAAAGTTTGGCATCAGATGAAGGAACAGTTGATTCTGAAAAAACCATATCAAGAGCAATCACCTTAGCCCCTTTAAGCTTTTCAAGACCATGAGCAATGATACACCTACTCCAGGGCCATCTTCCAAATCTATTCACACTTTTCTCATCTATAAGAATTAACACTACTTTATCAGAAGGCTTCGAATGGTTAAAAGCGTAAAACATATCCATAACACGGAGAGAAAATGAATAAAAAGGAGGAACTTTAAAATAATAAACAAAAAGAATAATTCCCAAAGATATAAAGAAAAAAAGAACGGTAGTGTACGATATTTTGTGTAAGCTTGAGAAATGGGATAACCTCCTGGGGAACACCCCACAAATACCAACCCCAGGAGGCAAAAATGGAACTACAGAAGATTTTACCAGACCTAGTTAAGGAAGTGGTAAAGCAAACCTTAGAGTCAATCATGACGGCTGAAAGAGAAGTGTTTCTTAAAGAACATGGAGGAACAAAGAACGGCTTTTACGTTAGAAACTTAGATACTGTTATCGGTAAGCTTGAAAATCTGAGAATTCCAAGAGATAGAGAGGGAAAATTCAGAACAAAGTTGATAGAACCTTATAGAAGAAGAGATATCAATCTTGAAGACTTAATACTTGGGATGTTTGCCTCTGGTATGAGTGCAAGAGCAGTAGCCCAGGCTCTTGAAAGCGTGTTTGAACTTAAATACTCACCCTCAACCATAAGCAAAATATCGCAGGTAACCTTAGAGGAAATA
>NZ_MOEN01000025.1 GCF_001968985.1 Desulfurobacterium indicum
TGAGGCTAAGGAAGAACTTCAGGATATGTTCTCCAGGAGGTACTCCTAATGGTTTACACAAAATTATTGACACAACCAGACTGCTTTCTCACTTTTCAACTTTCGAAGATATTCTTTCCCTTTCTTTATTCTCACAACAAGGTGGAATACAGAGGCAGGTTAGATACAGAAAAGTAAACTAACAAAAAGCTTATAGAAAAAACTTTTTTGTTTAAAAAAGTCTTAAAAGAAAGGGAACGGAAAAATAGAAGGAAGCAACGGTTGTTGCCAGGATGCCGGTAAATAAGCCCCCAAAAGGGGGCGAGAATTATCTTTCTATCCAGTAGTTAGGTGCTTCTTTTGTGATTATTACATCATGGACGTGGGATTCTTTAAGACCTGAAGCCGTTATCTTGACAAATCTTGCTTTCTTTCTCATCTCTTCAATGTTGGCGGCACCGCAGTATCCCATTCCTGCTTTAAGTCCGCCAACGAGTTGATGGATTGTATCGGCAAGAGGTCCTCTGTAAGGAACCATACCTTCGATTCCTTCTGGAACAAGCTTTTTCTCCTCTACTTCAGATTGAAAGTATCTGTCTTTGCTTCCCTTTTTCATTGCTCCAAGAGACCCCATGCCTCTGTAAACTTTGTAGCTTCTTCCCTGATAGAGGATAAGTTCGCCTGGGCTCTCTTTTGTTCCGGCAAAGAGGCTTCCGATCATTACAACTCTCGCTCCTGCCCCAATCGCTTTTGCAACATCACCGGAGAACTTTATACCACCATCGGCAATTATGCTTATGCCATATTTGTCGGCAACTTTAACACATTCGGCGACAGCTGTGAGCTGCGGAACGCCGACACCTGCAACAATTCTCGTGGTGCATATTGAACCTGGACCGATTCCTACTTTTACGGCGTCGGCACCTGCTCTTATGAGCGCTTCCGTTGCTTCAGCCGTGGCAACATTTCCGGCGATAACATCAAGCTCAGGAAATTCGGCTTTCACTCTTTCCACTGTTTCAAGAACTTTTTTTGAGTGGCCGTGAGCGGTATCGATTACGATTACATCAACACCTGCTTCAACAAGGGCTGTAACTCTTTTCAGAGCGTCGGCCCCCACTCCTACTGCGGCCCCAACCATCAATCTTCCAAGCTCGTCTTTGCTTGCGAGAGGATATTTTTCCTTTTTCTCGATATCTTTTATGGTTATTAAACCTTTTAAGAATCCTTGCTCGTCAACTACCGGAAGTTTTTCGATTTTGTGTTTGTGTAGAATTTCCTTTGCCTGTTCAAGTGTTGTTCCGACAGGAACCGTTTTCAGGTTTTCCTTTGTCATAACTTCTGATATTTTTATAGAGAAATCTTTAACGAATCTTATGTCTCTGTTTGTTATGATGCCAAGCAGTTTTCCATTTTCGTCCGTTACTGGAAGTCCTGAGATCTTGTATTTTTTCATCAAAGCTTCGGCGTCGGCTATTGTTTGTTCTGGAGAAACGGTAACAGGCTTTACGATCATTCCACTTTCGGATCTTTTAACCCTGTCTACTTCTTCTGCTTGTTCTTCAATAGACATGTTTTTGTGGATAATGCCTATACCGCCCTGCCTTGCAATTGCGATTGCAAGGTCTGCTTCTGTAACGGTATCCATGGCAGCACTCATTATAGGAATATTCAGTCTGATTCTTTTTGTTAGTTGTGTAGACACATCAACCTGTGTTGGCAGAACTTCCGAATAGTTTGGAACCAGAAGAACATCATCAAAAGTTAAAGCTTCCTTTACATGTTCATCAAGCATTTTATCCTCCTTTTTGCTTTTTTGAATTATAATTACAACCAACCGAATAAACAAGGAGGTTTAATGGCTGAAAGCGAAAAAAAGTTGTGGGGCGGCAGATTTAAAGAATCAACAGATGCTCTTGTAGAAAAATTCACAGAGTCGGTATCTTATGATAAAAGGCTTGCACCGTTTGATATTGCTGGTAGCATTGCTCACGTTACGATGCTTGCCAAACAGGGAATTCTTAAAGAGGACGAAGCAAAAAAAATAGTTGAAGGCCTTAATGAAATTTTGAGAGAGATAGAGGAAGGGAAGTTTGAATGGAAACAGGAATTAGAAGATGTTCACATGAACATCGAGAAAAGCCTAATAGAGAAGATAGGTCCTGTTGGTGGCAAACTTCATACGGGAAGGTCAAGAAACGATCAGGTTGCCACAGACGTTAGGCTTTACGTAAGACACGAAATAAACGAAATCCTTGCTCTGCTTAAAAGTTTAAGAGAAGCATTTTACATACAGGCAAAAAAATACATAGATGTTATTATGCCTGGTTATACGCATCTTCAGATAGCGCAGCCTGTTCTTTACGCTCACCACATGCTTGCTTACTATCAGATGTTTAAACGGGATGAAGAACGTTTCAAAGATACTCTGAAAAGGGTAAATGTTATGCCTCTCGGTTCTGCAGCACTGGCAGGAACGAGTTATCCTCTTGATAGAGAATTTACCGCTTCTCTTTTAGAGTTTGATTCTGTTTCAAGGAATAGTATGGATGCAGTAAGTGATAGAGATTTCGTTGCTGAAACAATTTTCAATTGTGCTCTTGTTATGGCTCACTTGTCAAGGCTTTCTGAGGAGCTTATTCTGTGGTCAACAGAAGAGTTCGGATTCATAGATTTGCCTGATGCTTTTTGCACGGGAAGTTCCATAATGCCTCAGAAGAAAAATCCGGATGTTTCAGAACTTACAAGGGGAAAAACAGGCAGGGTTTACGGAGATCTTGTTGCCATTCTTACCATTATTAAAGGTCTGCCAATGACGTATAACAGAGATTTGCAGGAGGATAAAGAACCTCTCTTTGATGCTATTGATACTGTTAAGCTTGCTCTTGCAGTAAATGCGAGAGTTGTTAGAGGAATGAAGCCGAAAAAAGAGAGAATGAGATCTCAGGCTTCAAAAGGTTTTTCTCTTGCTACAGATGTTGCCGACTATCTGGCCAAAAAAGGTGTTCCTTTCAGAGATGCTCACAGGATCGTAGGTGAAATTGTTGCTTACTGCCTTGATAACGGGAAAACACTTGAAACAATGACAATAGATGAATTCAGGCAATTTTCGAACGCATTTGATAAAGATGTTTTAAATTTAATTAGTGTGGAAGGTTCTACTTCAAGCAGAAACATTATAGGCGGAACTGCTAAAGAGCAGGTATTAAAAGAGCTTGAAAGGATAGAATCAGAAGAAGGTTTTAAGGAGGAAAAATGATAAGGTTTGAACCTCAGTTTTTCATGGAGAGAAACAGAGATATAGATAATAGCACCTTAAGAGCGATAGCAAGGGAAGTCAGGAAAGACATTCTCAAAATGACTACGAACGTCAATTCGGGACATCCTGGCGGTTCAATGTCTGTTGCAGATATACTTGTTACTCTCTATTACTACAAAATGAGGCATAATCCTGATAATCCTAAATGGGAAGAGAGAGACAGATTTGTTCTTTCAAAAGGTCATGTCAGTCCGGCTCTCTACTCTGTCCTTGCAAGGTGCGGATACTTCTCGGTGGAGGATTTGATGACCTTCAGAAAGATTGACGGTAACCTTCAGGGGCATCCTGATATGTTGAAAACACCGGGTATAGAGATTTCAACCGGATCGCTGGGGCTTGGAATAGGAGCTGCCGTTGGGATGGCTTTAGGTTTAAAGCTTTCAGGTTTTGATTCCAGGGTCTATTGTGTTATTGGTGATGGTGAAGCTCAGGAAGGAAGCGTCTGGGAGGCTTCAATGGCAGCGTTTCACTACAATCTTGATAACTTATGTGTAATTCTTGATAACAATAACCTTCAAATAGACGGGCCTGTTGATGAAGTTATGTCTATCTATCCTGCGATGGAAAAGTGGAAAGCTTTTGGATGGCACGTTATAGAGATAAATGGACACGATTTTAATGAGATAAGAGCTGCTCTTGATGAAGCCGATACTGTTAAGTATAAGCCTACGATGATTGTTGCAAAAACTGTAAAAGGAAAAGGTGTTTCTTTCATGGAAAACCGTGCTGAATGGCATGGAAAAGCACTTTCGCCGGAGCAGTTAAAAGAAGCTCTTAAAGAGCTAGGAGAGCTTGTTTAGAAGAAAAAGCTTGCTTTATAGTTGAGGAGGAAAAATGCAGAAGGTGAGCCTTAGAGATGCATACGGAGATACCCTGATTGAGCTTGGTAAAAAGGATGACAGAATTGTTGTCCTTGATGCTGACCTTTCGGGTTCGACTAAATCGGGAAAGTTCGGAAAGGTTTTCCCTGAAAGGTTTTTCAATATGGGGATTGCCGAGATTAATATGATAAATACTGCTGCAGGACTTGCGACAACCGGAAAAATCGTTTTTGCCAGCACGTTTGCCATATTTGCTACTGGAAGGGCGTGGGAAGCCGTAAGACAGATGGTTTGTTATCCCGAACTTAACGTTAAGATTGTGTGCACTCACGGTGGTATAACAGTTGGAGAAGACGGAGCTACACATCAGGCTTTAGAAGATGTGGCAAATATGAGAAATATTCCAAACATGAGAGTTGTAGTTCCTGCTGATGATATAGAAACAAAACAGGTTATAGAAAAAGTTGCCTATACTGATGGTCCTTTCTATGTCAGGTTAACGAGAGAAAAGTTTCCAAGAATTTTTGATGAAAACTACAAATTTGAGATAGGAAAAGGGTATGTGTTAAGAAGTGGTGAAGATGTTACTGTTGTTGCAAATGGACTTGAAACTTCATTTGCCCTTGAGGCTGCTGAAATCCTTGAAAAGGAAGGTATTTCGGTTGAAGTTATCCACATGCCGACGGTGAAACCGATAGATAGAGAGCTTATTGCTGAATCTGCTTCTAGAACAGGTGCTGTTGTTACTGCAGAAGAGCATTCAATTATTGGAGGTCTTGGTTCTGCAGTAGCTGAGGCTATTGTTGAAACGGTGCCAGTTCCTGTGGAAAGAGTTGGAACGCCTGATACTTTTGGTCGTTCGGGAAAAGGATGGGAACTTGTAAAATACTACAAGTTAGATGCAAGCGGTATAATTGAAAAAATCAGAAAGATTCTTGAGAGGAAGAAAAGATGAAAAAATCTGTGAAAAAGGGTCTGTTCGTAGTAGCTTTCGTGCTCTTTTCATTTGCAATTGTAACTTCCGGTTTTGCATCAAAAAATGAGAACGGTGGAGAGCTTTCTTACATTTCGCTTTTTACGGAAGTGTATCACCTTGTTAAGGAAAAGTATGTTGATCCTGTAAGTCCCAAGAAGCTTTTTGAGGGTGCTATTCAGGGAATGCTTTCAAAACTTGATCCTCACTCTGTTCTATTTACGCCTGAAGATTTTAAAGAGTTTGAAGTTGAAACAAGAGGTGAGTTTGGAGGGTTGGGCATTCAAATAACGAAAACAAAAGACGGTAAGCTCCTTATAATAACGCCTATAGAGGATACGCCTGCTTACAGGGCAGGACTTAAACCGGGCGACATAATAGTTGAGATAAACGGAAAGCCGGTTACTCCCGAGATGAGTCTTATGGATGCCGTAAAGATGATGAGAGGAAAGCCCGGAACTAAGGTTACCATAAAGGTTATGAGGAAGGGCTGGAGCAAACCTAAAACATTTACTATCACAAGGGCAATTATTAAGATAAAGAGTGTTAAATATAAAAAGCTCAAGGGAGATATAGGCTATATTCGTTTTACAATGTTTCAGGCAAACTCTCCCGATGAGTTTAAAAAGGCTCTTAAAAATCTACTGAAAGACAAACATCTTGAAGGAATAATTGTTGATGTAAGAAACAATCCAGGTGGACTGCTTGATTCGGCTGTTGAAATAAGCGATTATTTTCTTCCCGAAGGGGATTTGATCGTTTATACGAAGGGAAGAATTCCAGATAGCAATCAAAAGTTCTATTCAGAAAATCCTCCTATAGTTCCTGAGAATATTCCTGTTGTAATGCTTGTAAACGGCGGAACAGCAAGTGCGGCTGAGATTCTTACAGGTGCTTTGAGATACAATGACAGAGCAATAGTTGTTGGTGAAAAGACGTTTGGGAAAGGTTCGGTTCAAACGCTTTTCCCTCTTGAAATGGGCTACGGTGTGAAAATAACAACGGCAAGGTACTATATGCCCAATCACAAGTGTATTGACGGTAAGGGTATAACTCCGGATATTGAAGTTAAACTTTCTCAGGAAGATATAGATTTTCTCAAGAAAGAAGCTAAAGAGATGGAAGAACACCCTGAAAAGACTGAGGAACTGAGAAAGGAGAAAGAAAATAGAATAGATAACCAGTTAAAGCGGGCGATAGAAGTTATAAAAGAGTTTAAGTTCTTCCAGAAGATGGAGAAGCAAGAAGTAAAAAAAGCAGCTTAATGATTTAGGGGGAAGGTTACCCTTCCCCCTTTATCTAAATTTCATCATTTCCATTATCTCTTTAAGTCTTTTTCCCCAGGGTTTTCCGTTGAATTCAAAAACTCTGTCTTCTATTTTTTGGACAGAAACAACGTCGTATTTTGCACTTGTTATCAACACTTCATCGGCTTTTAAAATATCTTCTTTCGTGAAAAATCCTTCAAATACGGGGATTCCCGTATCTTTGAGTATTTTAATAACAATGGCTCTTCTTGTTCCCGGGAGACATCCCGTTTCAAGGGAAGGGGTAAAAAATATTCCATCTTTTACGAAGAATAGGTTGGCAAAAGCTGTTTCCGAAATAAAACCTTGAGTATCGAAAATAATAGCTTCTGTAAATCCTTTCTCTTTAGCTGCTCGTATACCTACAATTGATTCATATATCGATGATGTTTTATGTTTTGATAAAAGGTCAACTTTTCTCTTTATGCCTTCAAAGAACATGAGAGAGACTTTGTTTGGCACGGTGCATTTTCTAAAAGACACAGAAAAATCACCATTTATAAAAAGCGAGAATTTTACAAGGTAACTGTCGGAATTAGGAGCTGTATTTTCTATGATTCTTTTGAAATTTTCTGCCGAAATATCAAAAGGAAATTTCAATATCTCAGCGCTCTTTTTTATTCGGCTATAGTGTTTTTCTATGAAAGTGGCTTTTCCATTTTCTACCCTTACCGTCTCAAAAAGTTCAAACACGGAAAAATTACCTCCCTATTCGGAAAAATTTCCGATTGTTGACTAACTACAAATTTTACAGAATCTCCGTATGACCTGGAAATTAAACAATTAGAACCTAAAGTTTGTTTTGGCATGGTAATTGCTTTTAAGAAGTAGTGAAAACAATAAAACCTTTAGAAGGAGGATGTGATGAGAAAGTTGATAGTGACAATGCTTTCAGGAATGGTTATTACGGGAAGTCTGTTTTCTTGTGCAACGGGAAGTGCGGCAACAAATGCAACTGTTTTACCGGGTAGAGGACCTGCTTATGTAGCTACACTTCCAAAACAACCGTTGAGCAAACAGGAGATTAAAGACCTTTTGCACATGAGAGAAGAAGAAAAACTGGCAAGGGATGTTTATACTGCCCTTTATGAGATGTGGCAGATGCCGGTTTTCAGAAACATCGCCCGTTCAGAGCAGAGACATATGGATATGCTCAAGTTTTTGATTGACAGGTATAACCTTGAGGATCCCGTTGCAAAAACTGGAGATAAGCCTGGAAAGTTTGAAAACAAGAAACTGCAAAAACTTTATACAAAGCTTGTAAAGCAGGGTAGTAAATCTCTAATAGATGCTCTTGAAGTCGGTGCAACAGTAGAAGACCTTGATATTAGGGATCTTCAAGATGCTCTTAAAAGGACGGACAATAGAGATATCGCAACTGTTTATGAAAATCTTATGAAAGGTTCAAGAAACCACATGAGGGCTTTTACAGCAATTTTAAGAAGATACGGTATAGAGTATAAACCAAAATTCATAACACCTTCCGAGTATAGGGCTATAATTACTTCAAAGCATGAGATAGGTGTCGTCTACGGTGAAAACGGTAAAAGTGTTACAGCTTATCAAACAATAACCGTGAAAGGTATAGTGACAAAAGTTTACCAGCGCCCAGGTTACGGTAATAAAAAGGTTGTATGGTGGGTGGTTGAAGTAAAGACACCTAATGGTAAGGAGGAAATAGCTATTGCACCTATATGGCTTTACCCTTCCATTGATATTGTTCCCGGTGACAGGATAAGTGTTACAGGTTATGTTCCGCCGTTCTGGAGATTCAGGAACATTAAGGGCTTAATGGCGTGCACTATAAAAAATCCAAAAAGAGGAGTAACATATAAAATAAGGAACTGTAACAGGCTTAACAGAAGATTTAGATTCCAGAACCGATAATTCTCTGGCGGGCAAAAAGCCCGTCTGCTTTTTAAACTTTAACGGAGGGCCGGATGGAAAAGAAGCCTGTTGGAACAACCTCGCGCATCTGGATTAGCCTTTTTCTGTTTTACACAGTAATTGTTCTTATAGTAAGCAGTATTGTCCTTTACATAATGCCTCACGGTAGGGTTGCTTACTGGAGCGGATGGAGACTTTTAGGACTTTCAAAAGATCAGTGGGAAGCAGTTCACGTTATATCTGGAATTGGCATGATTATTTTTGCCGTATGGCACACAATTTTAAACTGGAAGCCACTTAAAAACTACCTTGTTAAAAGAGAAAGTCTCGTTTCTGCCGTAGTGGTCGTTATCTGCATCGCAGCTACAATTTTTGGATTACCACCGTTTTCTACGATTATCAATTTTGAGCAGAGAATAAAAAGAAGCTGGGAAAGAAGTCTTCCATCAGCACCTTTACCCCATGCAGAGCTTATGACGTTGAGGGATTTATGTCAGAAAGAGAATATTCCTTTGCAAACAGCTGTTACCCTTTTGCATCAGAGTGGCATTTCAGCTTCACCTGATGAAACTTTGCAGGAAATAGCAAAAAATAACAATCTTTCTCCTGTCAGGGTTTATAATTTAATAAAGGGAGTTGGTAGAAATTTTAATCAGAGATCAGGTATGGGATTTGGAAGAATGACTTTGAAAGAGGTTTGCCTTATGAACGGGCTTACCATAGATAGGTGTCTTGATAAGCTACAAAAAGAGGGTATAGTGGCTTCACCTGATGAAACCCTGCGGGCAATAGCGGCTAAAAATGGTGTTTTACCGCGGGACATAGCGGCAATTATATCAAGATGACGGAGGAGTTATGAGCAGACTTAACAGATTGGCAATAAGCGAAGAAGGTTTCATTTTCGATCCTGAAACAGGTAATAGTTTTACTGTAAATAAAA
The DNA here is from genome assembly GCF_001968985.1 of Desulfurobacterium indicum. Lineage (NCBI taxonomy): Bacteria > Pseudomonadati > Aquificota > Aquificia > Desulfurobacteriales > Desulfurobacteriaceae > Desulfurobacterium > Desulfurobacterium indicum. Next base: position 9,227 of record NZ_MOEN01000025.1, read on the forward strand.
CCGGCCTTTTCATTATTAATATGTTGAAGGAAGGAAAAGATGTTGAAGACATTGTAGAAGCGTTAACAGAAGAGTTTGAGGTTGACAGAGAAGAGGCTATGAGGGATGTTACCGATTTTCTTGAGCAGTTAAGGTTTATGGGACTCATAGATAAAACGGAGGATGATAATGTGTAAGGTTGCTGTTTCCGGAATAAATGCCGTTGATAATCCGGGGCCTGGACTGGGAGTGATAAAAGGCATTAAAGATAAATATGAGAAAACTGCCATAGTAGGGCTTGCCTACGATGCTATGGAGCCAGGTGTTTACATGGACTGGTTGATTGATAAAGTTTATATAATGCCATATCCCTCAGAGGGAGAGGAGCCGTTTATAAATAGACTTCTTTACATAAAAGAGACTGCAGGACTTGATGCTGCTATACCGACTCTTGATGCAGAACTTCCCCTTTTTATAGCAAACAGTGATAAGCTCAAAAATTGTGGTATAGCAACCTTTCTCCCTACTAAAGAGCAGTTTAAACTGCGTTCTAAGGATAAGGTTTCTGAACTTGCGGAAGATATCGGTTTGAAGGTTCCTGAAAGCTTTACGGTGGTGTCTTATGAAGATTTAACTTCTGCTATCAATGAGATTGGTTTTCCCGTAATGATAAAGGGCATTTTTTATAAAGCATATAAAGCCTTCAATTATCAAGAAGCAACCTCTTATTTTAATAAAATAGTTTCAGAGTGGGGATATCCGGTAATTGTTCAGAAAGTGGTTTCCGGTGAAGAGATGAACGTTGTTGGCGTTGGAGATGGTGAAGGTAGTCATTTCGGAATGGTGGGGATAAAAAAGTTATGGGTAACTTCCCTCGGAAAGATATGGACAGGAGTTACCGTTAAGCATGAGAAAATGCTTGAAGCGGCTGAGATTTTTGTTGAAAAATATAAGTGGCGTGGTGCCTTTGAACTTGAATGTATCGTTTCAGGAGATGATGTTTATCTTATAGAGATAAATCCCCGTTTTCCTGCGTGGGTCTATTTTTCCGTCGGTGTCGGAATAAATCTTCCTGCAAGGCTTCTTGATGCTGCGCTTGGCAAGGAGCCTGATAGAACTTCGGATTATGAAGCGGGAAAGCTTTATATTCGATTTACAGATGATTTTGTAACCGATATGGGCACGTTTCAAAAAATAGTCACAAGAGGTGAAAGATGAAAAAGGCTTATGAAAAACCGGCAATATTTAAACTTCATACAGGAATGATGAATAAATTCGGAAGTTTTGCGTCACCTCTTTCCCGAAAAATAAGGAAAGAGATTGACGGAGTTAAGATATCCGAGCTTGTTGAAAAATTCGGAACGCCCCTTTTTGTCTTTTCCGAAAAAGCACTACGTTCAAAGTTTAGAGAGATAAAAAGGGCTTTTACAACGCGGTATCCGAATGTTGAGTTTTCATGGTCTTATAAAACAAATTACCTTGATGCCATTTGTGCCATTCTTCACGATGAAGGGGAGACGGCAGAAGTTGTTTCAGAGTTTGAGTATCAAAAAGCAAGGAGATTAGGTGTAAGGGGCAATGAGATTGTTTTTAACGGTCCCTATAAACCTGTTGATGCTCTTAAAGTTGCCGTAGCTGAGGGGGCGAGAATAAACATAGACACATTTGAAGAAATTGCAGACCTTGAAGAAGTTGCAGCAGAACTTGGAATCAAGCCAAAAGTTGCAATAAGGTTAAACATGGATACAGGTATTCATCCTCAGTGGAGCAGATTCGGATTTAACCTGGAGTCAGGTCAGGCGTTTGATGCTGTTAAGCGTATTGCTTTTGGTGGGAAACTCGAGCTTGCTGGGCTTCACTGCCATATAGGAACCTTTATCCTTGAACCTAAAGCCTATGAAACAGAAGTCAGAAAGATGGTTGATTTTGCTTATAAAGTTGAAGATGAGTTTGGATTTAAGATTGAATATATAGATATTGGCGGTGGTTTCCCTTCAAAAAATAGGCTTAAAGGTGTTTATCTCCCTCCTGAAGTTGTAGTGCCTTCTATAGATGAAATTGCCGACAGGATTTGCAGTGCTCTTCTTTCATCGTTAAGACCGGGAGATTTTCCAAAGCTTATTATAGAGAGCGGTAGAGCTATTGTTGATGAAGCCGGTTACTTGATAGCTAAGGTTCATGCCACCAAAAGACTTCCTGATGGCAGAAAGGGTTATATCCTTGATGCTGGTGTCAATATTCTCTTTACTGCTTTCTGGTATCACTTTAACGTGGAGATAGATAGAGAGGTTCAAGGACCTTCTGAACCGTGCGTTCTTTACGGTCCTCTCTGTATGAATATTGATGTTGTTGATGAACTTGCTTATCTGCCTCCTCTTCCAAGAGGAACAAATCTCATACTTTCTCCTGTCGGTGCTTATAACGTAACGCAGTGGATGCAGTTTATCCGTTACAGACCAAATGTTGTTCTTATAGGTCAAAACGGGGAGGTTGATTTGATAAGAGAAGCCGAAACTCTTGAAGATATTGTGGGAAGAGAGAGACTTCCGGAGAGGTTGAAGCTAAATGGAAATTGACGAACTAATAGAAATTGCTAAAAAATCCGTTGTTAATTGTTATGCACCTTATTCAAAATTTCATGTAGTTTCGGTTCTTGAGGCTGAAGAAAATCTTTTTTTTGTAGGTGTTAATGTTGAAAACGTTTCCTTCGGTCTTACTGTGTGTGCCGAACGGATAGCGGTATTTAAAGCTGTTTCGGAAGGGTATAAAGAATTTTCAAAGATTTTAATATATTCTCCGGATGGTATGCCTTATCCCTGCGGTTCGTGCCGTCAGGTTCTTGCAGAATTTTGTGGTAAGAGTTTTCCTATTTATATTGCTTCTAATAGAGAAATTAAGGTTTTCACTCTCGGGGAACTTCTTCCCCACACCTTCTCTTTGTGATTTTTTTCGGATGAATCATCGTTCATTTGTGGTATAATTAGCTAACCTTCTGAAACTCTGCATTTAAGAGGCTTGCATGAGGATACTGTTTGTTGAAGATGATGAGGACCTTGGAGAAATAGTCAAATACAATCTTGAAAAGGAAAATTTTGAAGTTGACTGGATTCTTGACGGAAAGGGAGCGTTAGAAAAAGCTTTTTCAAGCAATTATGATCTTGTTATTCTTGATATAATGCTTCCGGGACTGGACGGCAAAGAAATCTGTAAACTTCTGAGAGAGAATGAAAAAACAAAAGATGTTCCGATAATTATGTTAACTGCTCTATGTGATGAAGATACAAAAGTGGAAAGCTTCAGTTATGGTGCTGATGATTATGTTACAAAACCTTTCAGTATAAAAGAGCTGATAGCAAGGATAGGAGCCATAAATAGAAGACTTAAATTATCGGAAAATGAAAAACTCTCGTTTAAAGGGATTACTCTTGATAGGATGTCAAAAGAAATAACGGTTGATAATCAGCCTGTCCAGCTGACCAAAACAGAATATCAGCTTATAGAACTTTTCCTTTCCAATCCCAACAAGGTTTTTTCAAGAGAAGAGCTCCTTGAGAAAATCTGGGGAAAAGAACACAGTGAGAATACGAGAACGCTTGATGTTTACATAAGCAGATTAAGGAAAAAGCTTGGGAATTACGGTAAATATTTGAGAACACTTCCACGTCTCGGTTACAAGTTAACAGCGGAGGAAAAATGAGAATAGTTAATTTAAGAAAAGAGAACTGGCAGGAGGATCCGGAACTTAGCAGAATTAAAACTCGCGGGCAGGGTCTTGAAAATAAGTATGCTACATCAGTTCTTGAAATAATTGAAAATGTCAGAAAGTATGGAGATACTGCGGTTTTTGGCTACGCTAAGAAATTTGACAGAGTTGAGCTGACTCCTGAAAATGTAAGAGTTTCCGAAAAAGAGATAGAAGAGGCTTTTGAAAAAGTTGAGCCTGAAGTTATTGATGCGATTAAGCTTGCCGTTGACAGGGTTAGAAAATTTCACGAACATCAGAAGGAGAATTCCTACTTTGTTACAGAACCGGGAATGGTTCTTGGACAAAAAGTTATTCCGCTTGAAAGTGCTGGAATATACGTTCCGGGAGGTAAGGCTTCTTATCCCTCTTCCGTTATTATGAATGCCGTTCCTGCAAAGGTTGCTGGTGTTGAAAAGGTTGTAATGGTGACACCTGCGATAGAAAGTCTTGAGGTTAATCCTTACTCTCTTGTTGCGGCTAAGCTTTCAGGTGTTGATAAGATATACCGTGTAGGTGGTGCTCACGGTGTTGCTGCAATAGCTTTTGGAACGGCTTCAATACCAAAGGTGGATAAAATAGTTGGTCCCGGTAATATATATGTTGCTCTTGCCAAGAAGTTTCTTTTTGGTCAGGTTGATATTGATATGGTTGCAGGTCCCAGTGAGATACTCGTCATAGCCGATGAAACTGCAAATCCTGAATGGGTTGCTATTGACCTTCTTTCTCAGGCAGAGCACGATGAACTTGCGGGAGCTTTTCTTGTAACTCATGATGAAAAAATTGCTCGGGCCGTAGTTGAAGAGATAACCAGGAAGTTAAGAACACTCAAAAGAAAAGAGATAGCTCAGAAGTCGATAGAAAATTTCGGAACTGTATTTTTAACCGAAAGTATTTACCATTCATGTGAAGTAGCAAACATCGTTGCCCCTGAGCATCTTGAAGTTGCAACGGCAGAGCCTTTTGCTCTTCTTGATTTGATTAAGAATGCCGGTGCCATCTTTTTGGGACATTACACCTGCGAATCTTTAGGTGATTATGTCCTGGGGCCGAATCACGTTCTTCCGACAGGCGGAAGTGCCAGATTCTTCTCTCCTTTAGGAGTTTACGATTTTGTGAAGAGAAGTTCCGTTCTTTATGTCAGCAGAGACGGTTTTGAGAAGATATCTTCTGCTACAGCCCTTCTCGCGGATGTTGAAGGACTTGAAGCACACGGTCTTGCTGCAAGGGTGAGAATGGGAAGCCGCATAAAGGTTTCTGAAAAAGAAAACGTTAAAGGTTAAAGAGGTTTTCAATGGAACATCTTTTAAGCTGTGAAGAGCTTGAAAAAGAGGATATTGATAATCTAATGTCTCTTGCTTTTAAAATTAGAGAGACTCTCAGAAGAGGAAAGAAAAAGTTTTCCGCCTTGAGAGGACAGTGTGTTGTAAATCTCTTTTTTGAAGCAAGCACAAGGACAAGAACATCTTTTGAAAAAGCTGGAAAGTTTCTTTCTGCTGACGTAATAAACATTTCGGCTTCAACCAGTAGCGTAAAGAAAGGAGAAACGCTTATAGATACGGTTAAAAATTTAGATATGATGCATCCGGACATAATCGTTTTAAGGCATCCGTGTGAAGGTGCTGGAGAAACTATAAAACCACACATTAAAGCTTCAATAGTGAATGCAGGCGACGGCTGTCACGAACATCCTTCTCAGGCACTCCTTGATGCTATGACTATTACGGATATTAAGGGCAGTTTAGATGGGTTGAATGTTGTTATAGCGGGAGATATTGTTCACAGCCGCGTAGCAAGATCGGACATAATTCTTTTTAAGAAGTTAGGTGCTAACATTTTTATTTTTGGCCCTTCCACAATGATGCCCAGGTATCCGGAAGCTTTAGGCGTTAGTGTTTTAAAAACGTTTGAAGAAGTTGCCGAAATTACCGATGTGTTAATAATGTTGCGTATTCAGCTTGAAAGACTTAACGCGAAGAAGGTATTTCCTTCATTAAGAGAGTACAGCAGGTTTTTCGGTCTAAATAGAAAACGCCTTGGAATGCTAAAGAAAGATGTTCTGATAATGCATCCGGGACCGGTAAACAGAGGTGTTGAGATAAATAATGATGTCATAACAGCTGACAGAACTTTCATATTTGATCAAGTTGAGAACGGTCTTGCCATGAGAATGGCAATTCTTACAATACTTTCTAAAAGAGAGAAAAAACTTCTGGAGGAGATAGATGCGTAAGGCACTTTTAATCCTACCTTTTCTATTTGTTGTTGGTTGCGGTCAGAGTGGTGTTTTGAACAAGGATTTAATTTTTAAGGCAAAAGATAAAGGTGCACCCGGAGATGTTGTTTTCAGCCATGTTTATCACTGTAAGGTTAAGAAACTTCATTGTTCTGCCTGCCATCCTGGTGTGTTTAAGAAAAAATTTGGTTATGACAAGATTACAATGAAAGATATATGGGCAGGAAAGTATTGCGGAACATGCCATAATGGACAGAAAGCCTTCAGTGCTAAAGATAAAACTCAATGCACAAGATGTCACAGCGTTAAGTGAGGAGATTTATATGAATAGCTGTCTTCTAAAAGGTGCTCTTGTCGTTGACCCTTCCCAGGGGATAGAGAAGCAGGCTGATATTTTGATTGATAATGGTAAGATTGTTAAGGTAGGAGAGAAAATAGATGTTTCTTTGGCAAAGCAAGTTATAGATGTTTCCGGGCTGGTTTTGATGCCCGGAATTGTTGACATACATACCCATCTAAGAGACCCCGGTTATGAATGGAAAGAGGACATTGAATCGGGAAGTCTCTGTGCTGTTACCGGAGGAATTACATCTGTCTGCTGCATGGCAAATACGGATCCCATCAATGATAATCCTTCTGTTACCAGGTATATCATAGAAAAAGCAAAAAGAGTTGGCCTTTGTGATGTTTTTCCCGTAGGTGCTCTTACAAAAGGGCTTAAAGGTGAGGAGATAGCAGAAATCGGTCAGATGGTTGAAGCGGGAATTGTTGCAGTTTCGGATGATGGTGAAACGCCTCGTGATTCAAAGCTTTTGAGAAATGCTTTTGATTATGCGAAGAGTTTCGGAATACCCATTTTCTGTCACAGTGAAGATAAGACTCTTTCAGCTGGTGGGCACATGAACGAAGGTCGGCTTTCAACCTATCTTGGGATTCCCGGCATTCCTCCCGAAGCAGAAGAAATTGGAACAATCAGGGATATAATGATTGCAAAACTTACAGGAGCAAAGATTCATATCTGCCACGTTTCAACAAAAGGGGCTCTTAAAATAATTGAAGAGATGAAAAAAGAAGGTGTTAACGTTACCTGTGAAATAACACCCCACCATTTTACATTAACAGAAGAAGCAGTCAGAACGTTTGATACCAACGCTAAAATGGCACCCCCTTTAAGAACGGAAAAAGACGTTGAAGCTTGTAAAGAGGCTTTGAGAACAGGTGTGGCGGATATAATAGCCACTGATCATGCTCCCCATTCTGTTGATGAAAAGATGGTTGAATTTAACTATGCCCCGTTTGGAATAATTGGTTTTCCGACTCTTTTGCCCCTTTCTCTTGAACTTGTTAGAGAAGGTTATCTGTCGCTTTCTAAGATGGTTGAAAAGCTATCAACAAAACCGGCTGAAATTATTAACAGGAAAGATATAGGGACGCTTAAACCGGGAAGCCGTGCAAACATTGCCGTTTTTGATCCTGATGAAGAGTATATTCTAACTGAAAAGATGATTAAATCGAAAAGCAGAAATACGCCTTTCCTTAACAAACCTTTAAAGGGAAAGGTAAAGCTCACAATTAGAAATGGTAAAATAGTTTATAAAGATTTTTAAATAAGGAGACAAGATGCAGGGAGGTTCATTTTTTGATATTTTCTGGATGCTGATAATTATTTTTTCTTTGTGGCCGTTGTTCCAGCAAAAAAATATTGAATGGGCAAGGCTCAGACTTATAAGAAAAATAGAAGAGAAGAGAAAATCCCGCGTTATTACCATGATTCATAGACAGGAAAGACTGGCTTTTATGGGTTTTCCTATTATGAGATATATCACGATAGAAGATTCTGAAAGAATTTTAAGAGCCATAAGAATGACGCCAGATGATATGCCGATAGATCTAATTCTTCACACACCAGGTGGATTGGCTCTTGCTGCAACACAAATTGCTGCTGCTCTGATCAAGCATAAGAGCCCCGTTAGAGTTATAGTTCCTCATTATGCAATGTCAGGAGGTACTTTAATAGCTCTTGCTGCCGATGAGGTAATAATGGATCCAAACGCTGTTTTAGGTCCTCTCGATCCTCAGCTGGGACAGTTTCCGGCACCATCTGTTATAAAGGCTTATCAGATCAAGAAAGCTGGTTTAAAAGATGAAACTCTCATACTTGCCGATGTTGCTGAAAAGGCTTTAAATCAAATGAAAAATACGATAAAGAAAATTCTTATGGCTAAAGGAAAAGATGAGAAACAGGCAGAAGAGGTGGCTGACCTTCTAACCTGCGGTTACTGGACACATGATTATCCCCTTACAGTTGATGTTCTAAAAGAGATAGGCATAAATGTTAGAACAGATGTTCCGGATGAGGTTTACGACCTTATGGAACTTTACTATCAGCCTACTGCTACAAGTTCCGTTCAATATATTCCAGTTCCTTACGGAGAGCCTAAAAAGGAAAATGTTCCAATAAAGAAACCTCATTAGGAGAGACCATTGATAAGAATAGGAGATAAGGTTGCTTATCCGCCTCACGGTGTAGGGGTTGTGGAAGGAGAGGAAAAAAGAACCGTGGGAGGAAGAGAAATTCTCTTTTTCCGCATCAAACTTTTAGGGAAAAATATGTCTGTTCTTGTTCCGGAAACGATTATAGAAAATTCAGGTATCAGGCCTGTCCTTGACGAACAGGAAGTTAATGAGATTTTCCAGTTTCTTTCTGAGGTTCCGAAAAATATTAGCAGTAAATGGACTGTAAGGCACAGGTTAAATGTTGACAGAATAAAAACTGGAGATGTTAAGGAACTGGCAATAGTTGTAAGAAATTTATCTTACAGGACAAAAGAGAAAGATCTTTCTTATTCTGAAAAACGGATGTTTGAAGAGGCTTTTGAAAAACTATCTGAAGAGATAGCTTTATCTCTTGGTAAAGATATAAAGGAAGTTAAAAAGAAGATAAGGAAAATTTTGAAAGAGGTTAAAAAGCAATGAATATACAGAGGCTCATAGGTGTTTTCTTTATCTTCCTTCTCCTTGTTTCTACACTCATTTTTAGAAATTATGGATTTACTGCAACTCAGTCAATGTTTATAGGTATCCTGATCACCGCATCGGCAGTTTTGCTTTATACTTTTGTTTTTCATCAGAAAAAATTTAAAATCAGAGGGCTTTTGGTTTTTTCTGCGGGATTTTTCCTGGGACTATATCTTGCGAAAGGAATAACAATTTCTCTTTACGCCGTTTTTACCAACTTTCCTTACCTTCAGGAGATTCTTTACCTTACACTTCCCTACCTTTTCGGTTTTGCGTTTCTTGAAATGATAGGTGATAAGCCTATTTCCGAAATATGGAAGGGAGAGACAGGGCTTTACGCTACCGTAAAAGTTCTTGATACAAGTGCTCTGATAGACGGAAGGATTGTTGAGGTTATAAAGCTGGGATTTGTTGAAGGAAAGATAGTTATCCCGAGATTTGTTCTGGAAGAGCTTCAGTATCTTTCTGATTCAACGGATCCGAATATAAGAACAAAAGGCAAAAAAGGCCTTGAACAGGTTTCTCTTCTTAAAGGAATTAAAAATCCTCCTGTTGAAATATACGAAAGGGATTTTCCCAGAATAAAAGAGGTTGATACAAAGCTTGTAGAGCTCTGCAGGCTTTTGAAAGCAAAACTCATAACTACCGATTACAATCTGAATAAAGTTGCCTCCATAAAAGGTGTTGAAATTTTAAACGTTAATGACCTTGCAAATGCTCTTAAACCTGTTGTAGCAGTGGGAGAAGAACTTGTTGTCTTTGTAATGAAAGAAGGAAAAGAGAAAGAGCAGGGAGTGGGTTATCTTGATGATGGTACCATGGTTGTTGTTGACGGGGGTAAACCTTACATAGGTCACAGAATAAAAGCTATCGTGAATAATGTTCTTCAAACATCTTCAGGAAAGATAATTTTTGTAAAACCTAAAGAGGTAATAAAGTGAGATATGCTGTCATTCCTGCTGCCGGCAGGGGTAAGCGTTTTGGAGCCAAAAAGCAGTTTGTAGAAGTAAACGGTAAGTCAATCATAGAATTTACTCTCAGGCCGTTTCAGGAAAGTTCTTTAATAGATAAAATTATTGTTGTTGCTCCAGAGGAATTCATTCCTGAAATGGAAACCAGAGTTGAAAAATTTCCAAAAGTTGAATCCGTTATTCCGGGAGGCTGTGAGAGGCAAGAGTCGGTTTTCAATGGTTTAAAGTGTATTCAAAACAGATGTTCCGAAGTTATTGTTCATGACGGCGTGAGACCCCTAATAGCAAGAAAGATGATAAATGACCTTATATCTGCTTATCAGGAATATGGTGTTGAAGGGGTAATAACCGCAGTAAAACCAAAAGATACGATAAAGGTTGTGGGAGCACCTCTTGAGGGGAGTGATTTTCTTGTTAAAGAAACTCTTAACAGGGAAAAGTTAGTTCTTGTTCAAACACCTCAACTTTTTAACTTTGAAGTTTTACTTGAATGTCATAAAAAAGCAGCCGAAGAGGGATTTTGGGGAACAGACGACGCGTCTCTCCTTGAACGTTACGGTTACACTGTTGTTGCTATAAAAGGAAATTATAGAAACATAAAAATTACGACACCAGAAGACCTTGAGATTTTCAAGGTTTTTCTTACTCAGTTTGAGAAGTAAAGGTTTCAATTTCTTCTTATTCTTAATTTGGGTATAATCTCACAACAAAAAATACGGAGGTTTAAAATGGCAGTTGAAAGAACACTTGTTATCGTAAAACCAGATGCTGTTAAGAAAAACGCTGTTGGCGACATTATCAGAATTTTACAGGAAAATGACCTGAAACTGATAGCTCTCAAGATGATTCACATGTCAAAAGAAGAGGCAAAAGGTTTTTATATCGTTCACAAGGATAGGTCTTTCTACGATGAACTTACAGACTTCATGTCTTCAGGTCCTTGTGTTCCTATGGTTTTTGAAGGTGAGAATGCCATTTCAAAGGTAAGAGAAATCATCGGTGCGACAGACCCTGCTAAAGCAGCCGAAGGGACTATCAGAAGCAAATACGGAACAGATGTTGGAAGAAATGCTGTTCATGCATCAGACTCACCGGAATCAGCGGCTTACGAGATTCCTTACTTCTTCAGTGCTCTCGAAATTCATTCAATTTAAATAAAGGGGGGCTTTCCCCCTTTTTTTCGGAGAATTTATGAAATCTAATTTTCTCATTGCTTCTGAAATAAAGGATAAGTTCTGTTATAAAGCAAAAGAAAAAGGTGTCGAGAAAAATGTTAGATACTTTATATTTGAAGATCTGCTTGATACGGGGGAGTTGCTCATCGGGAAAAAGTTTGAAGTTAATGAGTTTTCTTTTATAACTTACTTTCTCTTAAAAAAGAGTCGTAACATTTTTAGGAAATGGGATGAAAATTATCTTGGATGCTTTGCAGGGTTTAAAAGCGGTACAGAGATGTTGTTTGAGGATTTTTCCTTTAAAATCAAAGATTTTTCAAACTTTACACTTTTAACAGAAGCAGTGGAAGTGAAATCGGGAAATATCTATTTGTTTACACTTACAAATATCTGTGACCTGCCCAGAGCATTGAAATGGGAAGTTCCTGTAAAAGTAGCAATATTTGCGGATGGTGTGGCTGAAAAAGTTGAAGAACCGACATCGCCGATAGAGGACAGCTATGTTATCCGTCTTTTAAAACTTGCGCTGAAAGGACACGGTAAGGCAATAAATAGACTTGAAAAGGTTTTAAACATTGATAACGCGTCGTTACTTTTAAAGAATATTCGCAGAAATCCGGAAACGTTTTTCAAGAGCGCGATTTTACATATATCAAAAGATAGATACATAATAATTGGAAGAGTGGTGTCTTCTGCTGCTATCAATTTGAATAACCAGCAATTGTTCAGTACAATTTTAGAAACGGAAGGTATAAATCTTACAATTCTTTTAAAGAATAAAATTTCTAGAGGTAAGAGAATAAAGTTAACTGGACAAATGGTTGGATACTACTGCGGTTAAAGAAAAGGACTTTAATACATAGTTGCAATGGTAAAAGTCGGATTTTGAATTCTTTGATTTTAATTGGATTTTTAGAAATAGAACAGAAACTGGCAGGATTAAGCGGTGGTTTTGGTGGTTTGCTTAGAAGAGAGCTTTTCTTTGTAGTATCTCTTTACAGCCTCAAGGACTTCTTTGAAAGTGGCATTCTCTATGCCGAGCTCCGGGACAGTGTAAAGGCCGGGGATTTCAACCCTATCTTTTACATAGGAAAGTTCAAATTTCAAATCCTCAAGAGGAGAAGACATAAATACCCAGTCAACAAATGTAACTTCCCCTTGGTTGTTTGTTAAAACTTCTACAAGTAAGGACGGGAAAGGAAGCTCTTTATCTCCAATCCTATCGGCTTTCAACCTGAAACCGCTCTTGGTATCTTTAAAGTGTAAAAGCATTTTGCTCTCTGCTTCAGTCTATGTATCTATATAAGTATATACCTTTCCCCCTACTTGTTGGAAGAATTCCTGTTTGTTTTTAGCTGTGTAGAGTTGTTTCAATCCTTTAGAAGTACGCTTAAAACTTCAAACATTTACTTCCTCTGTAAAAAGTTTTATATTAATTTACGGGGGTGTAAAATGACTGTTGATACTGTCGTTGGATGGTTTCTGGCAGTGTGCATAGCCGCTGCTGCGACAGCTTTCATTGCTGCCGTTGTTTTCATAGCCGCATCTCCGCTAATTGCTGTTATTTATCTCATTGCTGACTGGTATGAGAGGAGATCCTCTCACGATACTTTGTCAGATTCTCAAGAAGAAACTGAAGCCGCTTTAATTGAATGTTCAAAAATTCACTATAGCTAAGTCTCAGCTCCCTCATTGCAACAATCGGAAAGAGTTCGGGGCTGTCTGTTCATAGAGAACACCTCTTGTTGTCTGAAAGACCGTGATTTCAATTCCTTAGAGGTACGCTTAAACTGGAGCGGTCAAAGACGTAGGAATGGACAGGGAAGCTGTAAAACGCTCAACAAAATTACAAACAAAGAGAAGCTGCTCGCCACTACCTTCTCAAAATGTATAAAATATTCAAGGATTGGGACTTGGCCATACAAGCCTATCATCTTGGTCCTGGAAATGTCAAAAGAGGAAAAAGGGCATATACTTATTTAAGAAAGGTGAAATCTTATGCCGGAGTGTGAAATGAAGGTTATTAAGAATCCTGCCACAGTAGAGGATAAAGACCTTAAAAGAGCTTATGAAATTGCTTTAAAGGTTTTAAAAGAAAAAGGATTTAAGGTTAAAGAAGTCCAGATGGCTATATCTCCATTTGCTCCAACTTATAAAAAGGCTATGATAGTAGAAATCTCACCACACCCAAAAGATGTTTTTGAAATGGCTACGTTGAATGAATTTTTACAGAAAAAAATAGGACGCAAAGTAGGGGTTTCTCTGATATGAAAAGATTTCCTCTGCAAATGCTTGATATGTGCAATACTTTGTGTTTCAATTCCTTAGAGGTACGCTTAAAACTCACCAATACCCAACCACCTACACTCACCAACCACCCGGTTTCAATTCCTTAGAGGTACGCTTAAAACTTAAATAGCAAAGTTACTACTGATTTACAAAGGTGGCTGTTTCAATTCCTTAGAGGTACGCTTAAAACTCTGTCGTCTGCCATGGCAACCTCCTCTCAAGAAAATGTTTCAATTCCTTAGAGGTACGCTTAAAACTATAAAAATGTAATGTCTAATAAAATGTTGTTATTGTTTCAATTCCTTAGAGGTACGCTTAAAACAATGCCCGGAAGCTCCAACCTCACCAATAGCCATAGCTCGTTTCAATTCCTTAGAGGTACGCTTAAAACCTATCTTAAAACTTATTCTTTTTTCAAGGTTGTGTCAATAATTTTGTGTAAACCATTAGGAGTACCTCCTGGAGAACATATCCTGAAGTTCTTCCTTAGCCTCA
>NZ_MOEN01000026.1 GCF_001968985.1 Desulfurobacterium indicum
TGAGGCTAAGGAAGAACTTCAGGATATGTTCTCCAGGAGGTACTCCTAATGGTTTACACAAAATTATTGACACAACCATCGTTATGTTCTTGAAAAAATAGATGATATGCTTGAAAGTATGGGTAAGGAGGCCTTGTTCTCCGTTATTATGATAGATATAGACTATTTTAAGAGAATAAACGATACTTACGGACATGAAGTTGGTGATCTGGTATTAAAGTTTATTGTTGATAAGATAAGAAGCCTTATAAGATCCAGTGATATTCTGGTTCGTTACGGAGGAGAGGAGTTTATAATTTATCTTCCTCATACGACATTGAAAGATGCTCTTAAACTGGCAGAGCGTATAAGAAAAGGAATAGAAGATATGATTATTGATACAGAAGACGGGAAAAAAATAAGAGTGACTATAAGTTTAGGTGTTGCTGAAAGGGACTTGGGAGAGACTCTCGAGCAGGTTATAAAGAAGGCTGATGAGGCACTTTACAGGGCTAAAAAACATGGGAGGAACAGAGTGTCAGATTAAACTTTTGATAGTTTCTGCCAGTTTTCTAAGTTCTTCTTCCGAATGTCCTGCTGCTATTGTGATTCTGAGTCGTGCGGTGCCTTCGGGAACTGTTGGCGGGCGAATTGCTGGTATGATAAATCCCTTTTTTAAAAGTTTTTCAGAGATTTTAAGGGCTTCTCCAGAATCTCCTATTATTAAAGGGAATATTGCCGTTTGACTTTTTATTCCTGTTAACTTTGAGAATAGATAAATATTTTTTCTTAACCTGACCATTCTCGGTTGGATTTCTTTCAGATTTTCCAGCGTCATGCAGGCTATGTGAGGTGGGATGGCGGTGGTGAAAATAAATGTTCGAGCTCTATTTGTGAAAAATTCTTTCATTTCTTTTGTTGATGCCACAAACGCGCCAAATGTTCCTAATGCTTTTCCAAGAGTCCCCATTATTATTGTTCTTTTTGTTGGTTTTAGATTGAAAAAGTCAAGGGAAGAATTTCCTATTACTCCGGTTGCATGAGCATCATCGATTATTAAATAGGCGTTATAGTCTTTTGCAAGTTTTAATAGTTCATCTAATGGAGCTATGTCTCCATCCATACTGAAAACTGAATCTGTGACAATGGCAATGGTTTCGAATTTGTCTCTGTTTTTTTTAAGTAGTTCTTTTAGATGGTTTGTGTCTCTGTGTTTATAAATAAAAACTTTTGCTTTTGACAGTCTGCATCCGTCTATCAGACTTGCGTGGTTTAATTCATCGCTGAAAATGGCATCTTTTTCGCCAAGTAAGGAAGAAAGTATCCCTAAGTTTGCCATATAGCCGCAGGAAAACAGCAGAGCGGCTTCTGTTTTCTTTATTTCAGCGAGTTTCTTTTCAAGTTCTTCGTGAATGGAAAAATTTCCCGTTACAAGTCTTGCAGCTCCAGAGCCTGCAGGCCATTTTTTAAGACAATTTTGATGTTTTGCGTTAAGTTCTGCGTCAAATGCCAGAGAGAGATAATCGTTAGATGAAAAGTTTATATATCGTTTACCGTCTATATAAACGTAAACTCTTTCGGCTCTTTCAATTGTTTTTAACTGTCTGTAAAGGTTCTTTCCTTTTAAGGTTTTTATAATTTTTTTAATATCCATTTAAAACCTCGGAAGGTGCCAGTTTTTGAAAATTGCCAGAAGTCTGAATCCGAGGGTAAAAAATAGGGTTATAAACATTGCTAACTGTAAAGGAACTGACAGTTTATGTAAAATAAAAAGTAACAGTCCGCCAAGCATGGCGCACGTTGCATAAACATCTTCTCTTAATATAGAAGGAACTTCTCCTATCAAAAGATCGCTTATCATTCCGCCGCCTGTTCCTGTGAGTACTGCCACGATTATTATACCTACAACGTTTAATTCCGATTTTATTCCAACAAGTGCACCGGTGACTGTAAATGCTGCAAGTCCTATGGCATCAAAAATTTTTACTATGGTTCTGGAAGAAATATCTATTTGAAAGACTCTGTATAAGAGTATTCCCATAGCAATTCCGCCTATGGCAAATGATACGTCACTGTAACCTGTGAGTGCAACAGGGATTCTGTTTACGATTACGTCTCTCATTATGCCTCCGCCGAGAGCCGTTAGAAAACCTAAAATGGAAACTCCGAGGATATCAAGTTCTTTTCCTGTTCCCTTGTAAACGCCTGAAACTGCAAAAGCAACTAGTCCTGTTATATTGAAGAAATCAAACAGCGTCACTGCTAATTCCATATTTGTTGATTTTTCTGTAAAGGTTTGAAAGATCAATCTGCATTTTTGCAGCAGCCTTTTTCATGTCACCGTTTGTCTCTTTAAGTATTGAAATTATGTATTCTTTCTCGAATTCCTCTCTTGCCTCTTTAAGGGGGAGCATCGTAAATCGATTTACGGAGAATCCTTTTCTGCTGAACATATTTTCAGGTAGATCTTCCGGTTCTATTTTTTCTTTTCTGACAAGTATTACAAGCCTTTCCATCAGGTTTTTAAGTTCTCTTACGTTACCGGGCCAGCGGTATTTTAGAAAGATTCCTTTAACAGCATCTGATAGTTGGGGTTTTTCTCTCTTGTAGTCTGCAGAAAATTTTTTAAGGAAGTGATCTGCCAGGAGTAAAACATCTTCTCCCCTGTCTCTTAAAGCTGGAACATGTATTGGAATTACATTTAAACGGTAGTATAAATCTTCTCTAAATGTTCCTTCTTCTATGGCTTTTTCAAGGTTTTTGTTTGTGGCTGAAACGACTCTTACGTCAACATTAATTTTTTCAATACTTCCAATCCTTTCAATGGCTTTTTCTTCTAGGACTCTGAGAAGTTTTGATTGTGCCATGAGAGGCATATCTCCGATTTCATCAAGAAATATTGTTCCTCCGTCTGCTATTTCGAATTTTCCTTTTTTTCTTGCATTTGCTCCTGTAAAAGCTCCTTTTTCGTATCCGAAAAGTTCCGCTTCAATAAGGTTATCTGGGATTGCAGCACAATTTATAGGAACAAAGGGGGCATTGGCTCTTTTGCTCAATTTGTGAATACTTCTTGCAACAAGCTCTTTTCCTGTGCCGCTCTCTCCGTAAATGATAACTGTGCTGTCAACAGGCGCTACTGCATCTATCTGTTCTTTGAGTTTTTTTATTGCTGGGCTTGTTCCTATAATTGTTTCTGACGAGAGGCGCTCTTTTAAAATTGTTGTTTCTTTTATCAAGGTTAGCTGTTTCTTGGCTTTTTCCAGGATACTTAAAAGCCTATCAAAGTTTATAGGTTTTTCTATGAAATCAAAAGCTCCTGTTTTTATTGCTTCTACGGCTGTTTGTATGTTTCCATGACCGGATATGACAATTATTACGCTTTTTTCTGTTATTTTCTCTTTGGAGAGACGTTTTAAAATGTCCATTCCGGGAACGCCGGGCAGGAAGAGGTCTAGAATAATAATATCCGGCATTTCTGAGTATATTTTTTCAAGGCCTTTACTTCCCGATTCGGCAAGAGATACGTTGTATCCTTCGTCTTCTAATATATCTGATAGACTTTCTCTTATTCCAGCTTCGTCATCTATTACGAGTATTTTCATTTAGCTTTCCTCGGATATCCGGGGACTATTTTGGCGTTAAACAGTGAAACTATTTTATCAACTTTCTTTTCTGACTCAGGATCAAGTTTTACCGTTTTGTTTTTATTGTTCTGTTGAAGTTTTACTATCATTACACGTTTACCGTATTTTATCTCCAGTTCCTTTTTCTTGGCTTCAAGTCTTTCATAGGCGGTCATGTTTTTTGGGATTATTTCAACAAGGTTTTTACCTTTAATAACCTCTTTAATATAGTGACTAAGATCAAATCCGTTTTTGTCTTTTATTTCGCTTTCATCAGAATTTTTTTTTAATTCTTCTGTTTTTGATGGAGATACTGAAATGCCGTTTTTCAGCAGTTCTGAAAGTTTTTTTAAATCTTTAAAATAGGATAGCTTGTAAAGTGTGAAAAGCAGAGCTGTAAACGGGAATGGATGAGAATCTATCGTTTTTAAATTTTTACTTATTATTTCAAATGCTACGGTAAGTTCGTCTTCATTCCAGATGCTTTCTTCTTTTAAAAATTCTTCCTCAATGAAGCTTAAAAGCTGTCGTGTTATTGTTGAGGGATTGTATCCGGTAGATTCAAGTTGATTCAAAGATTCTTTGAGCCTTTTTCTGTCACCTTCAATCCCTTTTTGTAGTAGTTCCTGGAGTATATTTGAGCCTAAAACACCTAAAAATCGGGAAGCAATTTCTGTAGTTATATTTCCTGATGAAAGGGCTATTAGCTGGTCAAGTAGACTTTCGGCATCTCTAAGGCATCCTTCGGATGCGACGGCAACGAGTTTTAAAGCCTTTGTTTCAAAATTTACGTTTTCTTTATCACAAATGTCCGCGAGGGTTTCTATTATTCTCCTTTCAGGAACTTTCTTAAATAGAAATCTCTGGCATCGTGATAAGATAGTTGCCGGAATTTTGTCAAGTTCTGTTGTTGCAAGTATGAAAACAACATGCTCAGGGGGCTCTTCCAGAGTCTTGAGAAGTGCATTAAAGGCTTCTTTCGTTAGCATATGAAATTCGTCGATGATGTAGACTTTGTATTTTCCTCTTGATGGAGAGTAAAAAACGGTTTCTCTCAATTCTCTTATTTGGTCTATTCCCCTATTGGAAGCTGCGTCTATTTCTATGACATCGGGAAAAGCTCCTTTGTTTATTGCTTCACATATAGAACATGAGTTACATGGTTCGCCGTCCTGGGGATTCTCACAGTTCAAAGCTTTGGCTATTATTCGAGCTGTTGTTGTTTTCCCTACACCTCTTGGGCCTGCAAATATGTAGGCGTGGGCTAATTTTCCGGTTTTTATGGCATTTTTAATGGTTTCCGTGACATGTTCCTGACCAACAACGTCGCTGAACTTAGATGGTCTATACTTTCTCGGTATGGCAAGATATCCCATAATAGAAAAGACCTCAATAACTTTATGGTAAGGGGCCGGACCCTTACCGCACACGCCCTTCCGGCTTACCGTTGCTCCCTTCCGGGCCTGGCGGGGTTCACCTTCCGGGCGTTGCGGAGGACCCGACCTTTCTTATTGTTATTTTACACTATAATGGCATAATGGCGGAGGGGGCGGGATTCGAACCCGCGGTACCCCTTGTGGGGGTACACACGATTTCCAGTCGTGCCCCTTCGGCCAGCTCGGGCACCCCTCCTGATGTTGCTTTACATAATATCTGCATTGATCTTGTATTTGTCAATAGGTGGTTTTATGCCATGCATTTTGAAACTTTTATAAAATTTTCAACAGCTTCTTTGTCTTTTTTTCCTGGATGCAGTTCTACTCCGCTGCAAACATCAACGGCAAAAGGTTCAACCGTTTTTATCGCTTCCGATACGTTTTCGTTGTTTAAACCGCCTGAAAGAATTAACGGAAGTTTGCTGATTTCTTTAGCCTTTTTAGCGATATTCCAGTCAAATGATTTTCCTGTTCCGCCAAAATTTTCTTTTGAAAAAGTATCAAGAAGGATTGATGAAGCAACATTTTCGTAATCTTTAACCTTTTTAACTTCTTCAATCGAGTTGAACCGAAAAACTTTTATTACTCGCTTTTCTCCTATGTATCTGCAGTAATCCGGTGTTTCGTTTCCGTGAAGCTGAGCAAAATCGAGTCCTGCATAACTTAATATTTCGAGCACGGAGGCTCTGTCTTCATTCACAAAAACGCCAACTTTGGTTACGAAAGGCGGTAACTCTTTTGTTATATGTCTCACTTCCATAGGTGAGATATAGCGTTTGCTTCCTTTAAACATTATAAATCCTACGGCATCTGCACCTGCATTTATTGCTGTCATTGCATCTTCAAGGTTTGTTATTCCACATACTTTTACTTTAACCATATCTCTACTCCCATTAACTTTTTCTGCAACATGTATTATATTTACTCTGTCAGAAAATTAAAATGAGCCTTCTAAAGTTAGAGAGGTGATGCGAATGTTTGAAACACAGATTCCACCGAGACGTTGTTCTTTTTGCGGTAAAAGTGCTTCAGAAGTAGAAGCTTTGATTACGGGGCCAAAAGGTGTAGCAATTTGTAACTATTGCGTTGATGAATGTTACGAAATGATACATTCTCAAAAAAAAGAAGAGGTATCAACGGTAGAGTCCGGTAAATTACCGACACCTAAAGAAATAAAAGAGTTCCTCGATCAGTATGTTGTTGGTCAGGAAGAGGCCAAAAAAATCCTTTCAGTTGCTGTTTACAACCATTATAAGAGAATTTTTACAAAAGCGTCATCTCCGGAAGATGTTGAGATTGAGAAGAGTAACATTCTTTTAATAGGTCCAACAGGTTCCGGTAAGACGTTGCTTGCTCGTTCTCTTGCCAAGTTTCTTGATGTTCCGTTTGCAATTGCCGATGCTACAACATTAACGGAAGCTGGTTATGTCGGTGAAGATGTGGAAAATATTCTTTTGAGACTTCTTCAAAATGCGGACATGGATGTTAAGAAAGCTGAACGAGGGATAATCTACATTGATGAGATAGATAAAATTGGCAGGAAAAGTGAGAATCCTTCAATCACGAGAGACGTTTCAGGAGAAGGAGTCCAGCAGGCACTTCTTAAAATACTTGAGGGAACAATTGCCAACGTCCCGCCTCAGGGTGGCAGGAAGCACCCTCAGCAACAATACATTCAAATAGACACTTCCAACATTCTTTTCATCTGCGGTGGTGCTTTTGTCGGACTTGAAGATATTATTGCCAAGAGAATTGGTAAAGGGACTATGGGCTTTAATGCAGATCTTGCTAAAAAAACAATGGAGAGAAACGAGCTTTTAAAGCATGTTGAGCCGGAGGATCTTGTTAAATTTGGTTTGATCCCTGAATTGATAGGTAGATTACCTGTTATTGCCACACTTTCCGAGCTTCAGGAAGAAGATCTTGTAAGAATCCTTAAAGAACCCAAGAATGCTCTTGTTAAGCAGTATAAGAAGTTGTTTGAGCTTGAAGGCGTGGAGCTTGAGTTTACCGACGATGCTTTGAGAGAGATTGCAAAAGAAGCGATAAAAAGGAAAACAGGAGCAAGAGGTTTAAGAGCGATAATGGAAAAACTCATGACTGATATAATGTTTGAAGTTCCAAACAGAAAAGATATCAAAAAGGTTATTATAGATAGAGAAGCTGTTCTTACAGGAAAACCAAAGTTTAAGCTTGTTAAAGCATCTTGAGGAGGATGGTGTGAGAAGGCCTTTAATCGCTGGAAACTGGAAGATGAATAAAACTGTTTCCGAAAGTATTAAATTTGCCAGGGATTTTGTTGATGCGGTATCTGATGTTATTGATAGAGATATTCTTATCTGCCCACCGTTTACTTCTTTGCAGGTTTTAGGACAGATTTTTAGCGGAACAAATGTGAAGTTAGGCGCTCAGAATATGCATTTTGAGGAAAAGGGAGCTTTTACGGGAGAAATTTCTCCGTTAATGTTAAAAGATGTTGGATGTACTTTTGTTATTTTAGGACATTCTGAAAGAAGACATATTTTTGGAGAGAATAACGAACTTATTAATAAAAAGGTTCTTTCTGCTGTTTCTCATGGATTGATACCTATTCTTTGTGTGGGTGAGCTTCTTGAAGAAAGGGAATCCGGCAAGACTTTTAAAGTAGTAAGTAGTCAGCTTGAAGAGGGATTAAAAGGTTTGTCTAAAGAAGCTAATTTTGTGGTTGCGTATGAACCTGTCTGGGCAATAGGAACGGGAAAAACAGCAACACCTGAGCTTGCAGAAGAAGTTCATAGTTTTTTAAGAGAGAAGCTGGTAGAACTGTTTGGAAAGGAGAAGGCAGAATCTGTTAGAATTCTTTATGGCGGAAGTGTAAAACCTGAAAATGTTGAAGGTCTTATGGCTATGGAAAACATAGACGGTGCCCTTGTTGGAGGAGCAAGTCTGAAGGTTGAATCCTTCGTTAAAATTGTAAATTTCGGGAGGTAATGGATGTTTACACTTTTACTTATAGCTCACGCTATCCTGGCGATTTTACTTGTTGTTGTTGTTTTAATTCAGCCAGGCAAAGGAGATATATCGTCACTTATGGGTGGTGGAAGTGCATCATCGGCTTTTGGTGCAGATACGGCGTCAGTACTTACTAAAACAACAGCCATACTTGGAGCACTTTTTATTCTTAACTCTATCTTTCTTTCAATAGTAGGTTCCAAGTATCTTGGTAATTCTTCGGTTATTAATAAGGTAAAAATGGAGCAAAGGCAGTGAGAAGATTTTTCCTTCTACTGCTTTCCATCTCTTTTGCCTTTTCCTGTTCTTTTCAAAGGGAACAAAAGCCGGTAGTTTCAAACACAAAAACAGAGAATATTTCGATAAGTGCCTATTTTTCTCCCAGAGGCGGTTGCACAAAGACTCTGATAAAAGAGATTGACAGTGCAAAACATGATATTGATGCGGCTATATATAGTTTTACTTCAAGAAGAATAGCAAAGGCATTTATAAGAGCCTATAAAAGAGGTGTAAGGGTAAGAGTTATAATAGACAGAAGCACTGCAAAATCAAAGAGATGTATGGCACCCTTGTTAGAAAGAGCAGGGATTCCCGTAAAGTTTAAGAGAGGAACAGGTGGCGGATTGATGCATAACAAGTTTGCCGTTATAGATGGAAAAACGGTAATTACAGGTAGTTTTAACTGGACTGTAAGTGCTGAGAAGAGAAATGATGAAAATCTGGTTGTTATAAGAGGTGATATTCCTTTAGTTCAGCGTTATCAGAAAGTTTTTGAAAAGTTATGGTATCTGGCAAAACTGGAGGAGTAATTTGAACCTTGAAGCTTTGAAAGAAGAATTTTTCAAAGAAAGAGAAAAAATAAAAAGACGTCATTTCCAGAAAGAAACAGGTTTTTATATAGCTCAGGATTTGAAAAATGCCCTTGATAAATTATTAAAGCAGGTTTTTCCTCATTTTTTTGGCAGATGGGATATTCCGTGTTGCCTTGTTGCACTCGGCGGTTATGGCAGAGGAGAGCTTAACTTTTATTCGGATATGGATTTTAACCTTTTATATGATGGAAAACTAAAAGATGTTCATAAAGAAGATCTGGAAGCTTTTTACTACTATATGCTTTCTTTTAATATAGATCTGGGGTATGCTCCAAGGAGTATTGATGATGCCCTGTCTCTTGCCAAAAACGACTTGAGTGTTTTGACAAATTTCCTTCAGGTTCGATTTATCGAAGGTGATAAGAAATTGTTGGAAAAGTTTGAAAAGAAATTTTTTAGGTTTGTTAAAAAAAATGCCGAAAGCATAATTGACGGAATTGTAAAGTCGAGAAACGAAAGGTATAAAAGGTTTTTCGGAACAGTTTATTACCAGGAACCAAATGTAAAAGAGAGTAAAGGCGGTTTAAGAGACTTACACGAGGCGTTCTGGATTGCAAAAATTGTTTATGATATTAAAAATTACTCCGGCTTTATAGATAAGAGTATTATTGACTGGAAAAGTTTTAGAGACGTGGTATCTGCTTACGATTTTCTTTTAAGAGTCAGGAATCATCTTCATATAATAAGCGGCAGGAAGAGTGATATTTTAAGTTTCCAGCTTCAAAGGGAAGTTGCAGAATTTTTCGGCTTTTCAAAGGATAATAAAGGTGTTGAAAGTTTCATGAAAAGTTACTTCAATGCTGCTCTTGATCTTTCCATAATTACACGAGAGATTATAAAAAAATCAAGAGAATTCTTAAAAAGTAATAAAAAATCTATTTTTTCCGTTTTGAAGAAGGAACATAAATTGAGTACTCATTTTTACGAACACGAAGGTTCTCTTTACATTTATGAGAATAGAGAAACAGAGGTTTTAAAAAATCCGTATCTTGTTGTTGAAGCTTTTAAATTGATTCAAAAGTACGGACTTTCGATATCTCCTAACGCATTCAGTATCTTTAAACTTTCTGCTGAAACTGAAAAGAAAAAATTTCAGAAAAAGGAAGTTCTGATGCAGTTCAAAGAGATAATGACTAATCCTGTAAGGCTTTCCTATGTTCTTGAGCTTATGCACGATTGTAAAGTGCTTGACGTTCTGATTCCTGATTTTGAAAGATTGAGAGGGCACTTTCAGTTTGATACATATCACAAATTTACAACAGATATTCACCTTATAATGACTGTTAGAGAGCTTGAAAAAATCAGAGATATAAATATTGAAACAAGGGGTCTGTATCAAGTTCTGGATGAGCTTGAGCATCCTGAATTGCTATATGTTGCAGCTCTTTTTCACGATATAGGAAAAGGAAAGAGAGGGAAACACGAAAATGTGGGAGCTGCAATAACAAGGCGTTATCTTAAAAAGCTGGACTTCTCCGATGATGAGATTGAAGAGATTTCCTGGCTTATAAAAAATCACCTTCTCATGTCTCACCTTGCCTTTAGAAGAGATATAAGTGATCCCAGACTTATAGAAAGCTTTGTGAAAGAGTGTGAAACAGAAGAAAGGTTAAAAAAGCTTTTCCTCCTTACCTACGCAGACATAAAGGCGGTTGGTCCTGGCGGCTGGGATAGATGGAAGGCAGCCCTTTTGTGGGAGCTTTTTTCATCGGCGATGGATGTTTTCCATGCAGGTAAAGATGTTAGAGAATTGATAGAAGAAAAAGTCAGGAAAAAGGCTGAAAAGGTCAAAGAACTGCTTAAAGATGATGTTGATAAGGTTCTCCTTGAAAAGCTTTTCGAATCTGCCGAATCTGACTATTTAAGGACGTATTCTCCGGAAGACATTGTTAAACATCTGAAAATGGTTAAGGACCTTATAGAAGAAAATAAAGACATTTGTGTTAAGCCGGAGTTCTTTCCAGAAATGGGATACTGTGAACTAACAGTTGTTGATAGGTATAAAAGAGCATTTTTCTATAAAATAGCAGGTATTTTCACATACCTGAATTTAAATATTAAAGGTGCTTATATAAATAAAGCGGTTACCGTTGATGGTGTTGATTTTATGGTTTATACGATAAGAGTTTCTACAGTATCGGAGGAGGTTCCGGAAGAAGATATTATTAAAAAAGTAAAAAAATATGTGAAAAAGGTTTACAGAGAAGAGATTGTTGTCGAAGATCTGCTGAAAAATCCGTTTAAAAATAAAGGTTTCAGGAGCAATCTTCCGAAACCTGCGACAAAAGTAAAATTTGATAACAGAACATCAGAAAAATATACAATCGTTGAAGTTTCAACATGGGACAGGTTAGGCCTTCTTTTCGCTATTACAGGAGAGCTTGTAAATGCTGGAACAAAGCTACGCAGAGCTATAATATCTACCGAAGGTAACAAAGTAATTGATTCATTTTACATAACAGATATGGAGCACAACAAGATAACAGATGAGTTGAAACTGAAGGAGATAGAAAATAGAATATTAACCGTTCTAAAAGAGTAGTGGTATGGCCATTCTGGAAACAGTTTTGATTTTTCTTTATTTGATGTTAGGTGTTTTTCTGCTAAAATCCAACATGCGGATAATTTACGGAGTTTTTGCCGTTTCAGGTTTTTTCTTTTTAAGGATTTCTCTCTGTCCATCCTGTCCTCTATATAAAGGAAACTGCACTTCTCGATGGAACGAAATTGGAAGACTCTTCAGGATAAAAGAGAAAGAAAAAATACTTTTTCGTTCCTTTACAAAGGTTGCAACAATTTATTGGATTTTTGTTTTTATGTTCCCTCTAATTATCATTCCTGCCAGAGAGTCTCTGTTTCTCTTTATTCTGCTTCCAATTGTTGTTTTACAAGTTATCAGGTGTAAGAAATGCCCCGTCAGGAATAGATGTTTTTTTGGCTCCTTTGTCAGGAAGGAAAAATAAGCTTAAATTTAACTCTTAAGGGGGCGGAAAATGGGGAAAAAGCTGAATCTTAAAATCCATCCTGACAGAGCGAGAGAAGTAGCGAAGATTCTTACAAAAAAGCTTAGTAGTGAAGGAATATTTGAATCCAAAAAACTTCCTGATGATGAAATTAGGAAGATTCCATTTAAAGATAGGGAAAAACTTGTAGCCGTTCTATCTCTTGTTACAGCTCTTGATTATATGAGAGATGCCGAAAAGTTATGGCAGAGTGCTGTTGAAACAGTTAAAGACAAAGAACTTCAGTGGATTTTTTCTCCAAAAGAGGTTGTAAAAAAAGGAAGGGAAGAACTTAAAAAAGCGCTTTTGAAGCATAAAATTGCAATGAGAAAGGATAAAGACACCGATATATGGTGGAATATTTCACAGACAATAGCTGGAGATTTTAACGGCAGCTTCCTCTCATTTTTTAATAGTTTCAATTACATGGTTGATAAAACCTATGAGAAACTTGACGACAAGAATTGGCACGAGAAATTTCCCAATCTTTCAGGCAGAAAAATCTTCCCTCACTGGATAAGAATTCTGAAGGAAAAAGTGGAGGATTTGCCCTTTGAAAATATAGAAAAACTTCCTATTCCCGTTGATGTTCATGTAACAAGAGCAACGTTTACAACCGGATGTATAACAGGGACTTACAAGGCAAAAAGCATAACCGCAACAGTGAGAAAACTTGTTATAAAGGTCTGGAACGAGGCATTGAAAGACGAAAATATTCCTCCTGTTTCTATGTTCAGGCCTCTCTGGCTTTTAAGCAAACATGGATGTCATTATAGAAAAAACGGAATCTGTCCTAAAAAGGATAAATGCCCCGTCAAGCATTTATGTGTTGACGGTAAAGTTATTGTTTCTGCTTCCCATGTAGAAATAGATACAACTTTATAAATCTTTTCCGTTTATTTTTATTCTGAATTCGCAACCTAAAACCTTGCTTGCTTTTCTGCACATTTCCATTCTTTCTTTAAAAACACTGAAAAACTCCAGTATATCCGAAATAGAAGTATCCATTTTAAGCGCAAGTTTGATTATTTTTCTCTTTGGATTCACCTCTATATTGGAATAATAGATGGAATAATTAACTCTATCGTGAATATCTTCTTGTATATTACTGTCTTCTCTGACTCTGTTTCTGCTGACGTGAGATTTATCTGCTATAACGACAGCTGCAGCTATGGGTGTTACGGGCACTCCGGTGGCAGATTCGTGATTTCCTATGGCATACATTAAATCCGTCAGGTCCTCCTCTGTTAATATGTTCTTTTCTTTAAGAAGTTGATAGGTAAGAAGTGCTCCAGCCTGCGCATGGTCGTGTCGACAAACGATATTTCCTATATCATGTAAAAGTCCTGCAATTCCTGCAAGTTCAACATCTCTTTCAGGGTAGTGCAATTTTTTCAGAATCATTCTTGCATGTCCCGCTACCCATACTACATGTTTTGTTCCGTGAAAGGTGTATCCCATGTTTTTAAGAAAATAATCCGCTCTTTCGATATAGTAGAAAATTTTTTCATCTTTGAGCAAGTCTCTATAAGAAATCATATTCCTCTCCTATTTATGAATTTTTGACATTTAATTTTAACCTTTTCTGATTTTACGGTTTGAATATCTTTCTGCAATAAAATAAAATATTCTCAGCATCATTCTGATTTGAGGAGTTGTGTATGAAAGATACAATAAAAGAAAAAGTCGCTTCGGCAGTTCGTTCCGTTTATGGAATAGATGCTTCTGATGCAATTGAAAAGGCATCTTTTGAGCCGCCAAGAAAGAAAGAGTTCGGAGATGTAGCTACCAATGCTGCTTTTATTCTTGCAAAAGTATTGAGAAGACCGCCTTTGGAAATTGCAAGGCAAATTGCCGAACAATTATCTGGAGAAAAAGAATTTACCAGGATTGAAGTTGCAGGAAAGGGATTTGTTAACTTCTTTCTCTCTCCCCGATTTTACGAAGAGCTTCTTAAAAAGATTGTTGAAACCGATTTTTATGTTTCAGATATAGGTAAGAAAAAAAAAGTTCTGATAGAGTATGTTTCGGCTAATCCTACCGGGCCTTTGCATGTGGGGCACGGTAGAGGAGCCGTTGTCGGAGATGTTCTTTCGAGAGTGATGGCTCTTACAGGATATAAAGTTGACAAAGAATTTTACATTAACGATGCAGGAAGACAGATTAAGCTTTTGGGTCTTTCTATCTATTATAGGATTCAAGAACTTGCAGGCAGAAATCTTACCCTTCCAGATGATGCGTATATGGGAGAGTATATAGTTGAAATAGCAAAAGAGCTCATGCTTAAATATCCGGAAATTGTTGATATGGAAGAAGAAAAAGCGATCGAACTTGCAGCTGAATTCGGGAAGAAGGTTTTGCTTGAAGAAATTAAAAAGACTCTTGAAAGGTTGAAAGTTGAATTTGATAATTGGTTTAGCGAAAAAAGTCTTTATAACGACGGAAAGGTAGAAAAGGTTCTTGAATTTCTCAAAGAAAAAGGGTTAATTTATGAGAAGGATGGTGCTTTATGGCTAAAAACGTCTCAGTTTGGTGATGATAAAGACAGAGTCGTTAAGCGTTCAACCGGAGAATATACCTATTTTGCATCGGATATAGCCTATCATTATGACAAAATTTTAAGAGGTTACGATAAAGGGATAGATATATGGGGAGCGGATCATCATGGATACATTCCGAGAGTGAAAGCTGCTATAGAAGCTTTAGGTGAATCCGGAGACTGGCTTGAAGTCATTCTTATTCAGCTTGTCAAACTTTTTAAGCACGGTGAAGAAGTAAAGATGTCAAAGAGAGCGGGAAACTTTGTTACCCTTGATTGGTTAATGGATGAAGTTGGAGTGGATGCTGTCCGCTTTTTCTTTCTTACGAAAAGACACGATACACCCCTTGATTTTGACATAGATCTTGCTCTTTCTGAAAAAAGCGAAAATCCTGTTTATTATGTTCAATACGCTCATGCCAGGATTTCAAGTATCCTTGATAAGGCAAAGGAGGAAGGCATTGAGCCTTCGACAGAACATCTCAACTTACTGAGAGAAGAAGAATTTGAACTTATACTTAAATGCTACGGTTTGAAATCGACTCTTGAATCAGTGGCAAAAAAAAGAGAACCTCATCTTCTTCCTTACTACTTAATTGAACTTGCTTCTGCTTTTCACAAATATTACAACAAAAATAGAGTTGTAGATACAGACAGTCCAGAACTTTCTTCTGCAAGACTTTATCTTGTTAGCGGCGTTAGAAAAACGATTCGTTCAGGTCTTAACATACTTAACGTAAATGCACCGGGGAGGATGTAGATATGGAAAGTAACAAAAAACTTTACTATGTATTGATGGCTGGGGCCGTTGTGCTTTTGATGGTTTCTTATGGTGTTGGTTTTATGGTGGGGAAAAATTACGGATACAACAATGCAAAGAAGGAGTTTGAGGTTGAAAAACAGAAGCTTATAAAGACAATTGCTTCATTAACACCCCTTTCAAGGCCTAAGCCAGAAGAAAAAGTGGTTATTGTAAATGGCAACCCGTTATCTCAAAACACAACAGCTGTTTCCGGGAAAAAGACTCAGCAGTCCCAGGAGCAGAAAGAAACAAAACCTGAAGAAAAACCTTCAGTAAAAGAGAGAAAGCAAGTTCAGGTTTCAAAGCCAGAATCCAAACCATCAGTTAAACCATCCACTAAGAAAAAGGTTCAAAAGGTTAAGAAAGATTACTACATTCAGGTTGGAATATTCAGTAAGCGCGCCAATGCCGAAAAAGTTGTTAGAAAGCTTAAAAAAGCAGGTATTCCTTCTCACCTTTCAAAGTGGAAAAATTACTATCGTGTAACAGTCGGTATGTTTACGGAAAAGGAAGCTAAACAGGTTTTAGTGAAGCTCAAGAAGATGAAATTATCAGGAATCATAAAAAAGAGGAGGTAACAACTTGATCGATACTCATGCACATCTGCATTTCCCCCAATTTGACAAAGATAGAGAAGAAGTTATAAAAGAGTGTGAACAGAAGCTTGCTGCGGTAGTTACCGTAGGTTGCAACATCGATGACAGCATCAATGCTGTTAATCTTGCCCGCAAACATCATTTTATCTATGCTTCAGCAGGCATTCATCCCCATGATGCGTCTAACTATTCTTTGGATATTAAAGATAAACTCAGAGAAATTCTCTCCGATGATAAAGTAGTGGCTGTTGGTGAAGCTGGACTTGATTTTTACAGGAATCTTTCGCCTAAAGAAAAACAAGAAGAGATATTCAGATTACAGATAGAGCTTTCAAGAGAAATCGGAAAACCCATCATTATCCATACAAGAGAAGCTTCCCATGAAATGTCAGAATTTATCAAGAAAGAGATGGAAGGCGTTAAGGGAATAATTCACTGCTTTAACGGAGACACTGAGCTTTTAGAAACCGCTTTGAAAAACGGTTTTTTCATCTCTTATGCAGGCCCTGTAACCTATCCTAAAAACGAAGCTTTAAGAGAAACATTGAAAAAAGTTCCGTCTTCCCGGTTGCTTGTGGAAACGGATTCTCCTTATCTATCTCCTCAAAAGAAAAGAGGGAAAAGAAATCAACCGACATATGTAGCTTATACTGTAAAGACAATTGCCGATTATTTAGACTTGAATTTTACCGATGTTGACAGGATAACAACGGTAAATGCCAAGAGAATTTTCGGCCTTCCGATGACAAAAGAAGAATCTGAGCCAAAGCTGGTTTATAAAGTAAGAAATAACCTCTACATTAACCTGACAACTAAATGTCCGTGTAATTGCGTTTTCTGCTTTAGAGGAAAGGAAAATTACGTTCTTGGTTACAATCTGAAACTTGATAGAGAGCCAATTGCAGAAGAATACATGTATCGTATTAAGAATCCCGGTATATATGATGAGATTGTTTTCTGCGGTTACGGTGAACCGTTTGAAAGGTTTGATACCCTTATTAAAGTTGCGAAATGGGCTAAAAAGATGGGAGCTAAAAAAATAAGAGTGAACACTAACGGTCTTGTCTATCTGATAACTGGCAGGGAAAACGTTTTAGACGAGTTTAAAGCTGTTGTTGATACTTTTAACGTCAGTTTAAACGCCTCCAATCCTGAAGAATATTACAAGGTTGTTCGTCCTTCTTTTGGAAATGGAAGCTTTGAAAGTGTGATAAAATTTATTATTGATGCAAAAGAAAAAGGTTTTAATGTTATTATATCCGCAGTAAACATTGAAGGCTTCAACAAAGAGGCTTTCAAATCATTGGCCAGAAAACTTGACGTAGATTACAGAATAAGAGAGCAAAAGATAGTGTAGTTCCAGAAGAAAAGGAGGGTAAAAATGGCAGCAATTGTGAGATTTGGTATTTCGATTGATGGTAAGCTTCTCGAAAAATTTGATGAGTATATAGAAAAAAAAGGATATGTCAGTCGTTCGGAAGCTGTTAGAGACCTTATCAGGAATGCTCTTATTGAAGAATCAGTCGGAGAAGATAAAGAGGTATTTGGCACGATTACAATAGTTTTCGATCATCATCAGAAGGAGCTGGAAGATAAACTTACAGATATTGAACATAAACATTTAGAAAACATTATCTCCTCTCTCCATGTTCATATTGATCATCACCACTGCATGGAAACGATTGTTGTAAAAGGAAAGGCAAGTGAAATAAGAGAACTTGCAGATAGAATTATAAGTCAAAAAGGTGTTAAACATGGCAAACTGGTTGTAACAGGTATAGAGCCTTGATTTTTCCTCTATTTTCCCACATATTTACCACTGCATACTCTCCGGAGGTAAAATCATGGCTGGACATTCCAAATGGGCAAACATTAAACATAAAAAAGCTGCTCAGGACGCAAAAAGAGGGAAGATATATACAAAACTTGCAAGAGAAATAACTGTTGCTGCAAGAGAAGGTGGTGGAGATCCTGAGTTCAATCCTCGTCTCCGTGCAGCTATTGAGAAGGCTAAAAAGTTCAACATGCCCAAAGAAAACATAGAAAGAGCGATTAAAAGAGGAACCGGAGAAATAGCCGGTGAAACTTACGAAGAAGTTACCTATGAAGGCTACGGTCCAGGCGGTGTGGCAATTATTGTTAAGTGTCTCACTGACAACAGGAATAGGACAGCGTCTGAAGTTAGACACGCTTTTTCAAAGCACGGTGGAAACCTCGGGACATCAGGATGCGTAGCCTGGATGTTCGAGAGAAAGGGAGTTGTTACTATAAACGCTGAAGGTAAAGACGAAGAAGAAGTAATGATGATTGCCATAGATGCCGGTGCTGAAGATTTTGTGAACGAAGACGGCCAATTTATTATTTACACTCAGCCTCAAGATCTTGAAAATGTAAAAAAAGCACTGGAAGAGGCAGGAGTGGAGATAGAAGAAGCTAAACTCGATCTCGTTCCTCAAAACACTACCAGAGTTGAAGGCGAAACAGCTAAAAAAGTGCTTAAACTTCTCGAGGTCCTGGAAGATCTGGATGATGTTCAAGAAGTTTACTCAAACTTTGATATGCCGGATGAGGTTATGAATAATGCGTAAGCTCGTTTTCGGGCTTCTTTTACCGTTTTTGCTTTCCGTGTCGGCTAATGCAGCCGATATTAGAACTGTTGTAGAACAGGAATCGAAAGCTCTTCTTATTGATCAATTTGGCGGTTCTGTTGCTACCACTACAAAAGAGACTTCACAAACGCTCAACATTCCGTGGAATCAACCGGGAGTTCAGTTCTGGCTACAATATTATAAAAACCATATGAACAGGCTTAAACTTGTTCAGCAGGCGGCAAGGTATTCTGTTTTTCTGCCTTACGTTAAGCCTATTCTTAAAAAAGAAGGTCTTCCTGAAGTTCTTGCGTATCTTCCTATAATAGAAAGTGAAGGTGATCCGGCTGCCGTTTCCCGTGCCGGCGCGGCAGGTCTGTGGCAATTGATGCCCAGAACGGCAAGGCTTTACGGATTAAGAGTGAACTATTATATAGATGAACGTTTTGATATTGAAAAATCGACACGAGCAGCCGCAAGGTATCTTAAGAAGCTCTATCAAATATTCGGTAGATGGGATCTTGCCATTGCTGCCTACAATGCTGGTCCCGGAAAGATTCTTTCCTTGATGAGACGGTATCATACGGACTCTTTCTGGGATTTAGCAAAGCTTCCCAATGAAACTCTCAATTACGTTCCTAAATTTTATGCAATAGCTACACTTATCAACTCAGGACAGATAAAGGTAGCCTCTTTCAATCATAAGCTTTTGAAAGTAAAAATTCTCTCAAAAACAAGTTTGTATGCCATTGCCAGAAAATTAAAGGTAAGGTATTCGATAATAAAAACCTTCAATAAACAGTATAGAAAAGGTATAGTTCCTGCTTACAGGTATGTCTATATACCTGCTTTTGCCGTCAGGAACAGAACTTTCCTTGCAAAAGCAAAGGATGCAAAAATATACATTTATCGTCCGTATAGAACTGAAAGAGTTGCCAGAATCGCCAGAAAGTTTGGCACAGACGTTCACACTGTGAAAAAACTTAACCGTATAAGGGGAAAATACGTTTACAGAGGCCAAGTTCTTATCATAGTTGCATACAATAACGAAGTTAAAAGTGTGGTAATGAGATGAACAAAGTGAAAAAAGAAGATACGGTTATTTTCTACGATAGAGAAAAGGATAAAAAATACTTCATAAATCTTGCATTAACGCCGAAATTTGGAACGGAACACGGCATAATTGAAGCTGAAAATGTCATAGGACTTGAATACGGGAGCGAAGTAAAAACTCATAAAGGCTATCCATATCTTGTTCTTCCGGCAACCCTTCACGATTTTATTATGTACAAACTTAACAGACTCACACAGATAGTTTATCCAAAAGATGCAGCTTATATTGCTCTTCGTCTTGATGTTAAACCGGGAGACAAAATTATTGAAAGCGGTATCGGAAGCGGTGCCATGACTGCCGTTTTTGCCCATATAGTAGGTGAAAACGGAAAGGTAATAAGTTATGAAAAAAGAGAAGAGTTTATAAGAAATGCATTGTCAAATTTGAGAAAACTCGGACTTGATCACAGAGTAACTGCCAAAAATAGAGATATTGCAGAAGGATTTGACGAAACCGATGCCGATGCTGTTTTTCTTGATGTAAGAGAACCTTGGCTTTATATTGAACATGCTTATAGAGCTTTGAAAAAAGGGCGAATGCTTGGAATTCTGGTTCCGACTGTGAATCAAATAATAAAAACACTTGAAAAACTGGAAAACATGCCTTTCATAGATGTTGAAGTCCTTGAAATCCTTTTAAGGCATTACAAAACCGTTCCCGAAAGGCTGAGACCAGAAGATAGAATGCCTGCCCATACAGCTTTTCTCATCTTTGCACGAAAAGTTTAATTTAAAATCCTGCTTCCGAGCCTTCTTATAGCAGGGGAAATTAAGACTGCTAACAGTAGCCTTATTGCTACCATTGGAATCCAGCTGGCACCGAAGATGACAAACAAAAAGCTATCCTCTATGACAGAATGACAAATCATTAGAAATGTTCCGATGAAAAGGATGTCTTTTTTCGTTAGAATGCCCGATTCCGCTTCATTTATAAGCACACCTGCACCGTATGTAATGCCTAAAAATAGACCTGTCAGTATGGAAAACATTGTGTTAACTTTTTCACTATATCTTTTTACAATAGGCAGGCTCTTTATAAAGTTCAGAATAAAGATTATCACAACAATTAGAAGAACGATTTTCCCTGATAGTATAACTGCATGTTGAACAGAATGGCTGAGCATGGCAAAGACATTCTTGTAAACTTTGACGGAAATCTCTTTCCTGGTGCTGATTTGGGAAGAAAGATTAAAGGGGAGCAGCATTAAAAGTTTTATCGCAACTATAGCCGTTAACGTTCTTAAAACAAT
Source organism: Desulfurobacterium indicum (assembly GCF_001968985.1). Taxonomy (NCBI): domain Bacteria; kingdom Pseudomonadati; phylum Aquificota; class Aquificia; order Desulfurobacteriales; family Desulfurobacteriaceae; genus Desulfurobacterium; species Desulfurobacterium indicum. The sequence continues at coordinate 20,792 of NZ_MOEN01000026.1, forward strand.
AGAATAGATGACAGAAATACCCAATTTCTTCATTATTGCCGATTCAACTAAAAAAGAGTGGGCAATGCCTAAGAAAAGTCCTATGACCGTCCACTGAAATGGAGACAAATTTAAAGGTGCCAGAAAAGCTATTGCAGCATAAAGGTTAAAAATCATTCCTGCCGCTATTCCGACGGCACTTTCTGCTGGTAAATGTATAAGTTCTGTTAAAGGTTTAAAAACAAAAGCAATGTGGTTGAGGATTCCAAAATAGAGCATTGTATCGGCAACAATGTAAAGAGGCACTATCAACTTAACGATAAAAAGGCTGCTTTTAACGGCAGCTTTTAACGTTCCTTTAAAATCAAAATCCATTCTCTTCTCCGATGTTCAACTTAAGTTATTCCTTTAGCTAAATGTAAGCAACGAATATTGTTTTGGTAAAATAAAAAATGTGCTTAATAGATTTGGTAGTGTACGATATTTTGTGTAAGCTTGAGAAATGGGATAACCTCCTGGGGAACACCCCACAAATACCAACCCCAGGAGGCAAAAATGGAACTACAGAAGATTTTACCAGACCTAGTTAAGGAAGTGGTAAAGCAAACCTTAGAGTCAATCATGACGGCTGAAAGAGAAGTGTTTCTTAAAGAACATGGAGGAACAAAGAACGGCTTTTACGTTAGAAACTTAGATACTGTTATCGGTAAGCTTGAAAATCTGAGAATTCCAAGAGATAGAGAGGGAAAATTCAGAACAAAGTTGATAGAACCTTATAGAAGAAGAGATATCAATCTTGAAGACTTAATACTTGGGATGTTTGCCTCTGGTATGAGTGCAAGAGCAGTAGCCCAGGCTCTTGAAAGCGTGTTTGAACTTAAATACTCACCCTCAACCATAAGCAAAATATCGCAGGTAACCTTAGAGGAAATA
>NZ_MOEN01000027.1 GCF_001968985.1 Desulfurobacterium indicum
GAGGCTAAGGAAGAACTTCAGGATATGTTCTCCAGGAGGTACTCCTAATGGTTTACACAAAATTATTGACACAACCCTCTTTTCTTGGAAGTTTCTCTTTTAAATCGGATAGGTTGTTTTTAATACTCTTTATTTACGGAGTTTTTATAGAGTTTACTCAGCTTTTTATACCGGGAAGATATTGTGATTGGAAAGATGTTCTTGCAGATGTAATCGGAATATTTTGCGGTTTAGCTTCTTTTTTGCTCTTCTCTACTGTTAAGCATAAAGATAAAGAGACTTAAAGTTATAAATCCGATAACTCCTGTCATTATCAACGCTGTTTTTGTGTAAGGTAGTCCGAGATTTATTCGTTCTTTGATAATCAAGTAGGTTGTATAAATATAAACGGCAATTCCAGATAGAAGGGCTATCTGTATAATTTTTTTTCCGATGGGGTGTTCAAAAAACCACAGAGAAAATACGGCTATGTAACCAACGGAGAGGGGCAATATTCCTGCCCTCAGGAAATGTGCACTTATGAGTAACAGACTGAGAAAAACAAGTGTTCCTTCTACAAATTTTTTCATAGTTATCGGAGAACCTCTAAAGGATTTAGAGGATAAGCTTTTCCGTTGTGTATTCTGCTTATTTCAAAGTAGAGTCCGCTTCTTCCCCAGTCGCCGGAAACACCTGATGTTCCAATTACCTCGCCTCTGTGGACCAGTTGTCCCGGTTTAACATCTATTTTTCCTAAAGAAGCATATATTGTTGTATATCCTTGTGGATGTTCCAGAATAACAACGTTTCCGTATTTTTTAAGAAATTTATCGTCTTTTCCAGCAAATTTAACGATTCCCACTTCAGCAGCTTTAACAGGTTTTCCTGGTGGAGCTATAATAAATATTCCCTTGTAGCCTTTTGCCCTGATTGTTGTGTCTATCTGTCCGTCAAGGGGCATTTTAAATTCTATCGGTCTGTTTATCGCGAGGCGGTCCTTATATCCGACCAATATTTTAAGTCTCTGTCCCGGCCTTATTAGATACGGTTTTCTAAGATGATTTACTCTGATTATACTTTTAACGGATACGCCGAATTTTTTAGCAATTTTTCCGATAGAGTCTCCACGTCTTACAGTGTAATATTTGTATATAGGAACTTTCCTTAGCATTGAGTATTTTGAGGAGTTTTCTATCTGTGGTGAAGTTGCTTTAGTTACTGGTTTGTTTATCGGTACGGAAACCCTTATAGGTATTTTTAATATCTGGCCTTTGTATATTCTGTAAGGTTTCTTTAAATGGTTGATTTTTATGATTTCTCTTACGGAAGTTCCAAATTTTCTGGCAATTTTCCCGAGGTAGTCTCCGGTTTTTACCTTATATTTGATAATTTTAGTGGTAAATTTTGTTGGTGTTTTACGGGAGTATCTCTTCAAACTTTTCTTTTTGTATTTTACAGGAATTTTAAGCCTTTGACCTGGATATATTCTGTAAGGTTTCTTTAAATGATTGATTTTTACTATTTCCTTTGTTGATACACCGAATTTTTTAGCTATTTTTCCCAGGAAATCTCCACGCTTTACCTTATATAAGGTATAAGAAACGGGAATTTTAAGTTTTTGTCCGGGATATATAGTATAAGGTGCTTTAAGCCTGTTTGTGATAATTATTTGAGTGGTTGTTATCCCGAAACGGTCAGCAATCTTTTTAAGGGAATCTCCCTTTTTTACCGTGTATGTTGTGGCCGTTGCTGTAACAGTTATTGCAATAAGTATAATAAATGTTTTAATAAGTGATTTCAAAATCTTCATAAACGCCTCTATAGTCGGAGTAAGTGTATTTTACATCTTTCACATCTGCAAAGAAAGGACCTTGCCTAAGATAGTCAAGGAGTTTTTCGAGCTTCTCTTCATCGCCTTCTGCTACAACTTCAACCCTTCCGTCAGGAAGGTTTCTGACAAAGCCTTTTAGTCCCAAAGCTTTTGCTTTTGAACGAGTGAAAGCTCTGTATCCCACGCCCTGCACTTTTCCTGATACAAAAGCATGCAGTGTTTTCAGAGCCATTTTTTTATCTCCTCGGCCGTTTTTAGACCGTTTTCATAACCTGTTTTGAAAAAGTTTTCTACGTTTTTAAAGTCAAAAGGAGATCCGGGGAGGAAATGATTGACTACTATGTCACAGAAGTGTTCTCTATACTGTTGATTTTCAAGAACCTGTGCCATTGCACTGCGAAGTGCAACATCTGCCAAGGAATTGGGATTATATTCAGGATTTACAAAGTGAACGCTTGAACCGATTACTATATCGCAACCGAAAACTTTAGGGAATTCGGCAGGCATGGCGTTTCTTATCCCACCGTCTATGTAGTAGTTTCCGTCTATTTTCCAGGGGGCAAATAGTGGTGGTATTGAGCAGGAAGCTACAATCCAGTCAGAAGCTCTGCCTTCAGTTACAAATTTTACCTTCAATGTTTTAAGGTCAACGACTGTAAGTGCAAACGGAATTTTAAACTCTTTTATATCTGTATCGCCTATGAATTCTTCCAGTTTGTGTTTAAGTTTTGTTAGTTTGAACAGACCGCCTTTGAACGATGGTGTGGCAAGCTGTTTCCAGTTTAATGATCTTGCTATTTCTATAATTTTGTCGGGACTGTATCCATAAGCGTAAAGGGCTCCTATTATCGATCCGGCACTTGCTCCGGAAATGGCAGCAGGACAAATACCTTTCTGTTCCAATCCTTTTAGAAAACCTGCATGGGCGACTCCCCTGAGGAAGCCGCCTGAAAGGGCAATTCCTATCTTTTTCATTTAGAATTTATACTCCTGGCCCGGCTTTACAATTTCGACTTTTATACCTTTTTCTTCTGCCAGTTTTTTAAATTCTTCAGGATCTTTATCTATAACCGGCCAGGTTTTGTAGTGCATCGGTATTGCGATTTTTGGCTTGATCATTTCAGCGGCTATGGCAGCGTCTCTCGGGTCCATTGTGAAGTTTCCACCAATAGGCAGAAGTGCTACATCGATATTTTCGTATTTACCAAGAAGCTCCATATCTGCAATAAGTCCTGTGTCTCCGGCGTGGTAGAGGTTTTTACCGTCAACTTCTATTATCATTCCGCACGGATTTCCACCGTAGATGATTTTATCCCCTTCTACAATGGCGCTTCCGTGTGCAGCCGGTGTTAGCTTCACTCTTCCGAATGGGAACTGATAGGTTCCACCGATGTGCATTGCGTGAATGTTTGCTCCTTTTGATCCGCAATAAGAAGCTGTTTCAAATATAGATACTATGGTTGCTCCTGTTTCTTTTGCTATCTCTATGGCATCGCCTAAGTGGTCGCCGTGACCGTGAGTGACAAATATATAGTTTATATCTGTAAAATCTTCAGGTTTAGCTATGTTCCACGGATTTTGTGATAGAAACGGATCAATTAAAGCTTTTAATCCTTCTCCCTCTATGTAGAAAGCGGCGTGCCCTAAATATCTGAGTTTTGCCATTTTCACCTCCCTTAAAGGGTTTCTCTGAGTGTTACAAGGTTTTTCTTGACTATGAATCTTGCTTTTCCGTAGAGAGGCGTTTTTTCAAGAACGGCAACCAAATAGGTTTCATAGGCTAACTTGTAAAGAATCACAATATTATCTGTCAGGAATGCTACCATCTCTTCAAGGTTTTCTTCTTTATTGACATCGGTGAAAGCTTCCGAAAGGCGAAGAGCCGGTGTTATTATCAGGCTTGCCATTTCTTCAATATCGAAGTTCAGGTTAGGTTTTGAGTATTCAGCGATTATGAGCCCTTCTTCGTCTACGATGGCAAGTGCCTTAATCTCTTTGCTTTCTTCAGCCAAATTTTTTAAGACTTCCTTCATCCTGTCTATCCTAAATAAGGTTTTCTTTGATTAACACTTCAGCTATCTGCACTGCGTTTAGTGCTGCTCCTTTCCTGAGGTTGTCGCCAACTATCCACAGGTTTAAACCATTCTTTATTGTATCATCTTTTCTGATTCTTCCTACGAGGACGTCGTCTTTACCGGCAACGTCAATAGGTGTTGGGTATATTCCGTTTTTGAAGTCATCCATTACTGTGACGCCGGGAGCGGTCCGGAGAACTTTAACGGCATCTTCCACAGATACGGGATTTTCAAATTCAAGATTTACGACTTCGGAGTGTCCTATAAATACGGGAACTCTTACGCATGTGGCAGAAACTTTTATTTCTGGATCATGCATGATTTTTTTTGTTTCGTTTACCATTTTGTGCTCTTCTTTTGTGTAGCCGTCATCAAAGAAAACGTCAATTTGGGGAACACAGTTAAACGCAATCTGTTTTGGTATTTTGTTCGGTGGTGGAACATTTTCTCTTTTTAATACAGCTTCTGATTGAGCTTTAAGCTCTTCTATTGCTGCGGCTCCGGCACCGGAAACAGCCTGGTAGGTTGCTACTACGATTCTTTTTATCCGTGACAGGTCATAGAGCGGTTTAAGGGCGACTACCATTTGGATGGTAGAACAGTTGGGATTGGCAATTATTCCTTTATGCCATTTCACATCTTCCGGGTTTACTTCGGGAACAACAAGTGGCACATCGTCGTCCATTCTAAAAGCTGAACTGTTATCTATTACTATGGCTCCTCTTTTAACGGCTTCGGGGGCAAACTGCTTACTTCTATCTCCGCCGGCAGAAAAGAGAGCTATTTCAACACCTTCAAGAGATTCAGGCGTCAATTTCTCTACGGTTATTTCTTCTCCGCGGAATTTGAGCTTTGTTCCTGCAGAGCGTTCTGATGCTAAAAGCTTTATTTTATCAACCGGGAAGTTGCGTTGTTCGAGGACTTTTATCATCTCTTTACCTACCGCACCTGTTGCACCGACAACTGCTACGCTGTATCCCATGCTTTCTCTCCTTGGGCTTATTATAGAGATTTAATTATACTACAAGGATGCTTTTACTTCTTCGCATAGTGTTTTGATGGCGTTTCCCTTGAGTTTCTCTTTGACTTTTTCCGATAGGTCGTTTTTTATTTGTTCATTGTTTATTTCAATTTCCATTAACGTTTCTTTTATTTTTCGCGGTGTCGCGTCCTTCTGGATAAGTTCAGGCACTATTTTTTCTTCGGCGATTATGTTTGGAAGTGATATGTATTTTGTTTTTACCAGTCTCTTTGCAATGGTAAAAGTTAGAGGGTGTAGCTTGTAAATCACAACATGAGGAAGTAAAGCTATTGCTGCTTCAAGGCTTGCCGTTCCGGAAGCTATGATTCCAGATTTTGAATAGAACATGGCGTTGTATACTTCACTTCCTTTGACGATTTTTACAAACGGAGCGATTTTTTTTGTTTTTCTACTGATAAGTTCAAAGTCAAGACTTTCGGCTACCGGTAGGATAAACTCTTCTTCCGGTTTTGAAATTTTTATCTTAACGGCTGTTTCTAAAATTGTTTCCAGAAGGTATTTGATTTCCGATTCTCTGCTTCCTGGCATGAGTAGAATAGGTTTTTTTGTTAAGTTGTAATTTTTGAAGAAAATGGTTTCCGGAATAGCGGGTTTTACCATATCTACGAGAGGGTTACCGACATAGATAGCTTCAAGTCCAAATTTTCTGTAGAGTTTGACTTCAAAGGGAAAAATGACAAACATTTTATCGACCAGTTTTGCGATTTTTTTTCCTCTTTTGTAGTTCCACGCCCAGAATTTTGGAGATATAAAGTAAAAGACTTTTATTCCTTCTTTTTTTGCAATTTCTGTCACTCTCATGTTGAAACCGGGAAAGTCTATTAGAAGCACGGCGTCTGGTTTTTCTTTCTTCAGGAAGTTTTTGATAGTTTTTAGTCCTTTTCTTATTTCAGGTAGTTTTGAAATCGCTTCAAACAGACCGAATGCTGTTAAACGTTTTGCGTCGTATATGTTTTTTACTCCTTCCAGGTTTTCGAGTAAAACACCGTAAAGCTCTATTTCATTTTTCAATTCGTTTACAATTTCTCTGGCGTAGTTGAAAGCTGAAAGTTCTCCTGTTACTATGAGAAGTTTTTTCATCTTTTACCTGTGATTAGTTTTGCTATTTTCAGAAATTCATCTTTCTTCATGAGGTAGCTTTTTTTGCATCCCGCTCTGTTTCCTGCTTCTATGTCGGAAATTTTATCTCCTACCATGAAACTCTCTTTTAAATTTATATTCCACTTCTCTGCTGCTCTAAGAAAAAGTCCGATTTCAGGTTTTCTGCAACTGCATCCTTCGTCAGGTTTGTGAGGACAAAAGAAAAAATCATCAATCTGAACGTTGTAGTGTTTAAGAAGCTGGTTCAACTTTTTGTTTACGGCGTGAAAATCTTCTTCTTTAAAGTAGCCTCTTCCTATGCCGGATTGATTAGAAATTACGATAAGTAAAAATCCTGCGTCTTTCAGTAGTTTTAGTCCCTCACCGACTCCCGGAAGCAGTTTAACCTTCTCCGGTTCGTGGATGTAACCGTCATCCTCTATCAGTGTATTATCTCTATCAAGAAATATTGCTCTCTGCATTCTTTGTCCATGTCTGTTTTGATGTTGTTGATTATACTTGATTCTGATTGATAGCGGTTAAGTGTAATAGTTTTTTTACTATAGATTAGGTGTGAAAACCTGTCTGCCGGTGCGCTGGCTGTTTTTGATAAAAAATGTAAAAATTTATCTTGCTACTTTAAATCTAAAGGATAGATTTAGGTTTTGCTAACTCATGGTGGAGGATATAAGATGGAATTTGTAGGTAGACATATAATGATGGATGCAGTTGTAACAGATATTACAAGGATTAACACGATTCAGCCCATCTACGACTACATGGAAGAGATAGCAAGGCAGCTTGATATGACACTTGTTTATCCTCCTATTGTTGCCCGTTTCCCATTTGCGCAATCAGAGCTTGAGCAGTTTGTTAAGAAGCTTTCAGAAGAGAACGTTAAAAGCGTAACGCTTGATTTTATGGAAGAGACTCTTAAAAGGAGAGCTACCGAAGATAGTGGTGTTTCAGGTGTTTCTATCTGGCTTGAGAGTCACTGCACAATTCATACATGGCCTGAAGAAAAGTTTTTCAGCCTTGATGCTTACAGCTGTAAAGATTTTGATCCGATGGTTGCTCTTAAGCTTACAATAAAATGGTTTAAGGTTGAGTATGCATCTTTTGTTGATGTTGAAAGATATATTGGTGCTCCATGTAAAATAAAGGCGTACGAGTATAAAAACGGGGAACTTATTCCCTGCCAGCCTTCTGTAAAGTAGATAAGAGCAGGCTTTTGGCCTGCTCTTATTCTGAAAATATCTTTAATGCTTTTTTGTAAATTTCGTTTTTTCTTAGTCCTGTTATTTGACAGGTTTTTTTCACCGCTTCTTTTAAAGTTTTTCCCTCCTCTTTAAACTTCTTGAGTAGTTTTTCTGGTTCTATTTTTACTGTGTCCTCTCTTTGAGGGTAGAACAAGATTACCATTTCTCCCTTTGGAGTTAAACGTTTGAGAATTTCCTCGGCTGTTCCTGTTAAAAATTCTTCGTGAAGTTTTGTTATTTCCCGATAAATGGCTATTTTCTTTTCAGGGTTTAAGTTATGGATAGCTTTAAGTGTTTCCTCTATCCTGTGAGGAGATTCATAAGCTACCACTGTCCAGGGCATCTTGATGATTTCGGTTAGTGCTTCGTCTCTTTTTTTCTTCTTTTTTGGGAGGAATCCGTAGAAGAGAAATTTATCTGAAGGAAATCCTGAACCTGAGAGTGCTGCTATGACGGCAGAAGTGCCGGGTATCGGAACAACTCTTATGTTTTCCTCTCTTGCTTTTTTAATAACCCTGAAGCCGGGATCGCTTATTGCGGGTGTTCCTGCGTCTGATACCAGACATATGTTTTTCCCTTCTTTTAGGAGGCTTATTATTTTGTCTGCTGCTTCTTTTTCGTTGTGTTCATGGCACGATATTAACTTTTTTCCTGTTATGTTAAAAGCTGAAAGCAATTCTTTTGTTCTTCGGGTGTCTTCTGCTGCAATGATATCTGCGGTTTTGAAAGTTTCAAGAGCCCTTAACGTTATATCTTTTAAATTTCCTATGGGCGTTGCTACTATATAAAGTGTGCCTTCCATGTTTAAACCTGGGCTATGCATTCAATTTCAATTTCGGCATCAAGAGGTAAACGGGACACTTCTACCGTTGATCTTGCTGGGAAAACAGGGCAGTTTTTGAAGAAGTTTTCGTAAATTTCGTTAACCTTTTTGAAATTTTTGATATCTTTTAGGAAAATGGTTGTTTTTACTATTCTTTTCCTTGAGCTGCCTACCTCTTTTAAAATAGCTTCTATGTTTTTAAAAATCTGTTCTGTTTGTTCTTCTAATGTTTCTAATAGTTTTCCCGTTTTAGGGTTGATACCTATTTGTCCTGATAGGAATATCAAATTTTCTACGATTACGGCCTGAGAATAAGGACCTACCGGTTTTGGGGCTTTGTCTGTTTTTACAGCTTTCATCGTTACTACCTCATATATAGTTAATTCTTATTCATTCTACCAAAATCGGGAACTTGAAAAGAAGATAGTTGCTGATGTAGAATAAGTAGGTGTTACTATTTATCAATAATGAAGAAGAGAGGGGAAATCTATGAATGAACAAGAACTGTTAATAAAGCAAATTGAGAAAGCCAAAGAAGAAGGGGACAAAATGGTTTCTGAAATTCTTTCTGGAATCAAGAGGATTCTTGAGCTTCTTCCTGAAATTTCCGATGAAAAAAATGAAAAGTGTGAAAGAGTGAGAAACTTGCTTCAAGAGATAACAACAGTAACCAGTTATCAGGATATTATTTCTCAGAGACTTGAAAAGGTTAAAAAAGTTCTTGCCGGTGACGAAAATATAACTATTGAGGATCTTGATTGGAATCTGGAAGAGAGCAAGAGGGTTGCACAGGACGATATTGACAACTTTTTCAATTAATGAAGTGGGGTTGGGTAGATGAAGATAGATATTCCTCAGGATATGCAGGAAATATTTGAAGAGTTTTTGGTCGAAGCCGGCGAAATTATTGATAGTCTGGATCAGGATCTTATTAATCTTGAAAATTCTCCGGATGATGAAGAATTAATAAACCGCATTTTTAGAGGGATGCACACCTTAAAAGGTGGTGCGGGATTTTTAAATCTCACCACCATTGTTGAGCTTGCTCACCGTATGGAAGACATTTTTAACAAAGTCAGGAGCGGTGAATTAAAGATAGATTCTGAGAAGCTTGATATTCTTTTTGAAGGTCTTGATAAGCTCAAAGAGGCTTTGGACATGTTGAGGGATAGTGGTGAAATTCCCGATCCAGAAGATATAGATGACATACTTAAAAAACTTGATTCTATACTTGAAGGTAGCAGAACATCTTCCTCTCAGGATACTTCAAATTCAGCTGAGTCGAAAGAAGATTTTGATAATAGGGAAAAAGAAGGCAATGGAAAGAAAATGAAATTTAAAGAAGATGTTCCCGAAGCTTTGAGAAAACTTATAGAAAAATATCCGGATAAGGATATGGCCGGTTTACTGGAAGAGATAATTCTGATGCCTCCAGAAGAGAGGCCTATGGAGATAATTCCTGTTATTGAAAAACTGATAGAGGAAGGAAAGGAGATAAAGGATCTGTTGGAAGAAGAAAAAGAAAAAAAAGAGTCTTCCCCTACACCTCCTCAGCCTGTTTCTAAGAAAGAACCGGATAAAAAGCCAGAACCGGTTAAACCCCCTGTTTCCGTAAAACCACCAAGAGAAAAGAAAAAGAAAACAAGTGATGTTATCCGTATAGATGTTGAAAGGATAGAAAATCTTATGAACCTTGTTGGAGAAATTGTTCTTGACAGAAACAGAATAATGAGGCTTATCTCCCAGCTTGAGAGAGAGCTTAAAAGTGAGACAATAGAGGCACTTAACGAAACTGTTATAAGCATGGATAGGACGGTTAGCGATCTTCAGGCTGCGGTTATGAAGTTGAGGATGCAGCCTATAAAGAAAATTTTCTCCAAGTTTCCCCGTATAGTTAGAGATCTTTCCAAGAAGTTAGGGAAAAAGGTTAATCTGATAATTGAAGGTGAAGATACAGAACTTGATAAGTCAATAATAGATAAGCTTGAAGATCCATTGATTCATCTGGTAAGGAATTCTCTTGATCACGGAATTGAAACACCTGAAGAAAGAGTAATGATGGGTAAGCCCGAAACAGGAACTATAAAACTTTTTGCCTATCATGAAGGAGATCACATAATCATTGGTATTTCTGATGATGGTCGCGGAATCGATGTTGAAAAAGTGAAGCAGAAGGCGATAGAAAAAGGTTTAATTACTCCTGATCAGGCAAAACAGATGTCTGAAAAAGACGCTTACAGTATTATCCTTATGCCTGGTTTTTCAACGAATGATCAGGTTACTGAACTTTCAGGCCGCGGTGTCGGTATGGACGTTGTTGCTTCTGTTATCTATTCCCTTAGGGGAACAATAGAGATAGAGAGTGAAGAAGGTAAAGGGACAACGATTCTCCTGAAACTTCCTCTTACGGTTGCCATTATAAGAACACTGATTATAGGTGTAAATAATCAAATATTCTCCATTCCTCTCCATGCCATTATAGAGATTGTTAAGTATGATAAAGAGAAAGTTAAAAATGTTGGAAGGTTTAAAAGTCTTGTTTTAAGGGATGAAGTTCTTCCTCTGTTCAGCTTGAATGAATTGTTAGGAGTGGAAGAGTCAGGAGAAAAGAACTTTATTGTTGTTGTTAAAGTCGGAGAAAAGTATATAGCTGTTTCTGTTGATAAGCTTTACGGTGAGGAGGAAATCGTAATCAAATCTATGGGAGCTCTTCTTGAGGACATTCCTGGAATTGCTGGGGCAACCATTGCCGGTGACGGAAGAGTAATTTTGATTTTAGATATCAATTCCCTTTTAAATGATGTTAAAAAAGATCTAATAGGGGTAATCTAATGCAGGTAGAAGATGGAAAGAAAAAAGAGTTGGAAATAGAGGAGATAGTTGGTGCGACAGTTTCAAGGGAGATACAAGTTATAGGATTCAAATTAAACGACGAACTTGTTGGGATTCCTATAGAGGAAATCGTTGAAATAACAACCAATAAAGACATAACACCTGTTCCAAAATCGCCTGGCTTTGTTTTGGGAGTGATGAACCTGAGAGGAAAGATTGTTCCTGTGGCTACCGTAAAGAAAAAGTTGGGGATAAAGGAGGAGATTACCCCGGAACTTTTTAAAAAGAACAATATCATTATTTTGGATACCGACTATGGAGAGGTTGGAATTACGGTAGATGAAATAGTAGGTTCTCTTAGATTTACTGAGGAGGATATTTTGCCAGAGCCAACAGGAACTATAGGTATTGAGATTAAACATATAAAAGGCGTAGTTCAATTAGATAAACAGCTTTTAATAATCCTTAATACGAAAACCATTTTTTCAAAGGAGGAAAAGTAGATGTTTGGCAACAGAGGGAACGGGGAGTCCACAGTTTTTCTCAAAAAGACGATAGCCAATCTTGAAAAAGAGATAGAGAAACTTGAAGAACAACTGAAGGCCTGTGAGAGCGAGAAAAAGAATCTTCTGGAGACTGTAGAAAAAGTTAAAAGAGCCGCGGAAGAAGAGAAGAAAGCACTTCAAGAAGAGCTTGAGAAAGTTAAAGAAGAGAAGGAGAAAATTGATAATGATCTGTATATGTATAAGCAGATAGTCGATTCCTTTATGGAAGAAGCCTTTTTCCTTGCCAGCCCTGATTTTAAGCCTGGAAGAGCGGGAAATGAGATTATTCTGGCAAACAGGAGAGCTCTTGAGATTGCTTCAAAATGGAAAGATGTGTTTCTCAAAGAATTTGGAGTTAACCCTGACAATCTCATCGGAACTTCTATTCATGTTATGCATAAAGATCCTGAAAGAGTCAAAATGCTTCTTAAATCGACACGCCCTGGTGAACATATTAAGAACGCTGATATTCCTGTAGGACCTTATGTAATGGCATCTTATAGACATGTTATCTTGAACAAAGATGGAAGTATCAGAGGTTATCTTGCTACATGGAAAGATGCAACTGCTGAGAGAGAAATAGTTGAAAATCTGAAAACAACGCAACAGATGATAGTTTCAAACCTTAAGGCTGCGAAAGAGAGTCTCTTTCAGGCAATAGATACTGCTGTTTCTGTTTCTGTTGTTCTAAACAGTATTAAGAAAGTTATAGAGACTTCAAAAGAAGAATCTGAAGCGGCTATAAAGATAAAGGAACAGATAAACGATCTTGTTAAAGTTTCTGAACAGTTGAAGGTTAACTACAACAAAATTCTTGAATATCTCAATGAAGCTGAGAAAAAGACAACTTCTTCAATAGAACAGATGAAGTACATTCATTCTATAACAAGTAATCTGGAAGAGGTTGTTCAGGATTTAAGACATCAAACGGAGCAGATTGATCAGGTCGTTGAAGTTATCACTTCAATAACTGAGCAGACAAACCTGCTTGCTCTAAATGCTGCTATTGAAGCTGCGAGGGCAGGAGAAGCTGGTAGGGGCTTTGCTGTTGTTGCTGATGAAGTCAGGAAACTGGCAGAAAGGACGAACAAGTCTGCTGTTGAAATTAAAGAGGTTGTTAAGAACATGCGTGAGAAGATGGCGAAAACGACAAAGATTACAGAGGAAGCGACGAAAGCTGTTAATGACGGAATGGAGATATTCAGTCAAAACAAAGAAGTTTACAACAATATCAAGGGTTCAGCGGAAGATACTCTTACAGTTATTAACAGACTGTTTACTGCTGTTGAAGAGGAAGAAAAGCATATCGAAACGATTGTTGAGAAAATTCAGGATTCTTCAAAAATTATCAGTGACCTTTCTACAGTTACAGACAATGTGATTAAGAACTCTGATAGGACGAAGGCTGAAATTAAGAAAGTTCTTGCCACGTTTGGTATGGTTGATCTTGGAGATGCAAAAGACCTTATCAAGATTGTTACCGATGTGCTGGATATTATTGAAAGCATTGAGGAGAATATTAGAAAAGTCTTTGTTCTCAATATACAGCCTGATACAACGTTTATTGCTACTGTTAGCTCTTTAATCAACACTATTGCTTCATCAACCCACGTTTTCAAAACAGTTGCTTCAAAATATCCAGAGCTTGCATCTATCATTTCAGAAATAGAGGAACTTTTAGAAGATCTTCTTGTAAGTGCTAAAGAGATAGCCGTGGCTCTTCAGAACAGAGACTTTAAAGAAACACTTGATAAGATGGAAGAGCTTATTAAGGTAAGCAATGAGATTACATCAAAGGTTGTTGTATGTATAAAAACCTATCTGAATATAAAAGATGGAGGCCGTTGATAGATGCCTAAAAAACAGGATTTGCTTCCAAAAATACTTGAAACCGGTGCCAATGAGCTTGAGATAGTTGATTTCAGGATGTATGAGGAGCTTGATGACGGTTCTATATATGAATGGGCTTTGGGCGTTAACGTTGCTAAAGTTAAGGAAGTTATTTTTACTCCTGAGAATGTGGCAAAGACGCCGAAATCACCTCCTGAAGTGGTGGGAATAGCCAAGATAAGGGATAAGAACATTCCTCTCCTCTCTCTCGCCAGGTGGATGAAGATTAAGCCGGCAATGGAGGAGAAGTACACTATCGTGATGGAATTTTTAAGGGAGACGGTTGGTATAACGATTCATGAGGCAAAGAGAATCCGCCGTTTAAAGTGGAACGAAATTAAAAAGCCGCCTGAGAGTATGGACAACAGGCTTGGCGGTAAAATTGTTGGTGTTATAGAAATAGAGAACGGCCAACTCCTTTTACTGCTTGACTTTGAAGGTATTCTTGATGAACTCGGGATGATAAAAGTTATGAGTGTCAGCAGTATCAATAAGAAGAAGCTTGGAATTAAGGCAGATGAGCACTTTAAAATACTTATCCTTGATGATAGTTCTGTTGCCAGAAGGATTATGAGAAAGATATTGACAGAAGACGGACATACCGTTTATGAGGCGACAAACGGTATAGAGGCTCTTGAAATGCTTCACGACTGGCTTAAAGAGGCAAAGGATGAGGGAAAGGATCTCTCCGATTATGTTCAGCTTATTATTTCTGACATAGAGATGCCGGGGATGGATGGTTTGACCTTTACAAAAAAAGTGAAAGAAAATCCAGAGCTTGCCAAAATACCTGTTATAATAAACACATCGCTTAGTGATCAGGCTAACGTTAGTAAAAGTAAATTTGTTGGGGCAGATGCGCACCTTGTAAAATTTGATGCGCCTGACCTTATAAAACTTGTTCATAAATATGCTTTAAGGAGGAATGATGCCTCTTCCTGATCCGAATATAAAGATTCTGATAGTTGATGATATGGCTACAATGAGAAGAATAGAAAAATCTCTCCTCATGCAGCTTGGTTTTAAAAATATAGATGAAGCTGAAGATGGAAAGGTTGCCCTTCAAAAATTAAGACAGGGCAATTACGATTTTGTCCTTACCGACTGGAACATGCCAAACATGACAGGACTTGAACTTGTTCAGGAGATAAGGAAGGATCCAAAATTGAAGCATCTACCTGTTCTCATGGTAACTGCAGAAGCAAAGAAAGAGAACGTTCTTGCAGCCATAAAAGCCGGTGTTAATAACTACGTTGTTAAGCCTTTTACGGCAGAAACGCTTAAAGAAAAGATAGAAAAGATATTCTCCGCATATAAAAAGTGAGGGGCTTATGTCGGTTGACCTTCAATCTATATACATGCTTGCCAGTGGCGGCAAGCGCGCTATGGAACAGCTTGATGTTACTTCTAACAATATAGCTAACGTTGATACACCTGGTTTTAAAAAAATTTTTGAAGAAGAGATGTATCAAAATGTTTCTGTAAATAAGGGAGAAGCTGGCAAACTTTTAACTTTCCCAAGATTCAGAGAGACAGTTCCAATCCTGTCACAGGGTTCTCTTCAAAAAACCGATTCACCGTTTGATTTTGCCATTTCCGGAAGTGGATTTTTCACCGTTTTAACGAAAGCAGGCATTCTCCTTACCAGGAATGGACACTTCCATCTTGATAGAAACGGTTTTTTGGTTGATGCTAATGGGAACAAAGTTCTTGATAATACAGGAAAACCTATCCTTCTGGACGGAACAATGCCTTTTAATGTTACCGAAGATGGTAAAGTTCTTCAGGGAGGAGTTCAGGTAGCAGTTTTAGGTCTGGAAGATTATGATTCCGTCAAACCTATTGGTGAAGGCTACTACAAAGGTTCGGGCAACCGTAAAAAAGTAAATTGCAGGATTTTAACCGGCTATCTTGAAAGCTCTAACGTCGATCCGATTGAAGAGATGGTTAATTTAATAGAAGTTCAAAGACGTTTTGATATATATGGAAACTTGATAAGGGGTCTTGATAGGCTTAATATAAAGAGCGTTGAAATAGGAAAGGTTTAAACTAAGGGGGAAATACTATGATAAGGGCTCTCTGGACATCTGCTTCCGGAATGGAAGCACAGCAGACAAACCTTGATGTGATTTCTAACAACATAGCGAATGTTAATACAATCGGTTTTAAACGTTCCAGAGCAAACTTTGAGGATTTAATGTATCAGACGATAAAAGATCCCGGAGTTATGAGCTCTGATGAAAATATGGTGCCTACAGGTATTCAAATAGGACTTGGAGTTAAACTTTCAGATGTCAGTAAAATATTCACTCAAGGAAGTCTTATAAAAACAGATAAGAAGTTTGATATAGCCATTCAGGGAGATGGGTTTTTTAAGATAGAACTTCCCGGAGGCGGAGAAGCTTACACGAGAGCCGGCGATTTTCAGGTGGATAATGAAGGTTATCTTGTTACGCCCGAAGGTTACCGTTTAAGTCCTAATATTCAGATTTCTTCTCCCGAAACAATAGTTAACGTGTCCATCAGTCCTAACGGAAATGTTTATGTTGTTAGAAACAGCGGAGGACAGGAGACAACCGAAGAAGTTGGTAAAATTAAACTTTACAAGTTTATAAATCCTGCCGGATTAAAATCTCTTGGTGGTAATCTTTATTCCCAGACAGATGCTTCAGGAGAGCCTATCGAGGGTGATCCCAACACTGACGGTTACGGAAAACTTCTTCAGGGATTTCTTGAAGCTTCCAACGTCAACATTGTTGAAGAAATGGTTAATCTAATTGTAGCTCAGCGCGCCTATGAGATAAATTCAAAAGGTATTACGACAGCTGATGATATGCTTCGTGTTGTCAGTTCTCTTAAATCATAAATTTTGAGAGGATACATTTTGCGTTCTTTCCTCTTTGCTCTTGCTGTTCTTTTCTTAACGGTTTTACCGGCAAGCGGCGAAACCGTTAGAGATTTTATAAAGGATTATGTGAGAGACCATTTTCCGGGAAAAGCTATTGTTTTTATCAGTGCTCCGGATAAAGACATTAATCCGAAAAAAACGGAAGTTACTCTTACTTCAGAGGATAGATATTACCTTCGCTTTAGACTTTATGTAAAGAACAACAGTGGTGAAGACATTATTCCCGTGAATGTAAGAGTAGCGAATTTAAAACCTGTTGTTGTCGCTGCTCATGATATTTTGCCAAAAAGCCTTATAAAGTTAGATGATTTAAAAGTGAAAAAAGTAACGGAGAGCAGAGCCTCTTTAGGATTTAGCTCTATTGACGATGTTGTCGGAAAGAGAGCGAAAAGGCTCATAAAAGCCGGTTTTATAATAAAGCCTTCCGATGTTATGCCTGATTACAGGGTTTTTAAAAATGCGCCGGTAAAAGTTATCTATGTCTCCGGTAATATAAGAATTGAGATGGTTGGTCAGGCACTACAAAATGGCGCTTTAGGGGATATAATAGAGGTTAAAAATATATCTACCGGGAAGAAACTGCTATGCAAGGTTATAGGAAATGGTGTTGTGGAATTTGTGCCCTGATTTTGTTCCTTTCAGGATGCGCAAGTAATCCGCCGGTGAAAAAGGAATTAGTTTATAAACCACCGCCTCCACCAATAGAAGAGGCGAAACCGCTTTCAAAAGGTTCTCTTTACACTGGTTATGATAATCTCTTTTCTGATCCCAAAGCTCATCAGGTTGGAGATATCATAACAATAAAGGTTATGGAATCGCTAACAGGAGAGGGAAGTTCGACAAGTTCTACGGGTAAAAAATCTTCTATGAATCTTAACGTTAATGGCCCTACCATTTTAGGTAAAAGTATTCCCGGTAACTCAACCAATCCGGTTTTGGGTTTTTCTACATCACCGTCCATGGATTTTTCCGGACAGGGCTCTACGAAAAGAGATGCAAAACTTGTAGCAACTATAACGGCAAGGGTGGTTAAGGTTTATCCTAACGGGAATCTCTATATAGAAGGAGAAAAGGTTATAAAGATAAACGATGATACTCAGGTTTTGAAAATATCGGGGATAATCAGTCCTACTGATATAGAGCAGGATAACTCAATTCCTTCTTCAAGAATTTCAGATATGTATGTTGAGTATAACGGTAAAGGTTTTTGGGCTGAGAGTCAGAGGCCTGGCTGGCTTGCAAGGTTCTTGATGAAGATATGGCCGTTTTAGGGAGTAAGTATATGGTTAAAAGGTTGGTTTTTTCTTTTATTTTTCTGTTTCTTTTTTCAATTAATGCCGGAGCCGTGGTTACGAAAATCGGTTCCGAAGTGAACATTGAAGGTGTCAGACCGAACTTTTTAACAGGTTACGGTATCGTTGTTGGTCTTGACGGCACCGGTGACGGTTCTTCCAGTGTTTTTACGCTTCAGAGTATTTCAAATATGTTAAGGAAAATGGGAATTTATGTTGATCCTAAGGTTGTAAAAACAAAAAATGCGGCTGCAGTTATAGTTACAGCAAAACTTCCGCCATTTGCAAAACCGGGAATGACATTTGATGTAAATGTTGCTTCAATAGGTGATGCTAAGGATATTTCTAACGGTATTCTTATAAGAACACCGCTCCTTGGTCCCGACGGAAAGGTTTATGCCTTTGCCCAAGGTTCTGTTTCCACCGGAGGCGGTTATTCAGAATCGAACATGGGCGGTAAGGTTC
Source organism: Desulfurobacterium indicum (assembly GCF_001968985.1). Taxonomy (NCBI): domain Bacteria; kingdom Pseudomonadati; phylum Aquificota; class Aquificia; order Desulfurobacteriales; family Desulfurobacteriaceae; genus Desulfurobacterium; species Desulfurobacterium indicum. The sequence continues at coordinate 18,022 of NZ_MOEN01000027.1, forward strand.
AAAAAAACTTTCCAACAACAGGAATAATTGTTAATGGTGGAATAGTGGAGAGAGGACTTCCATTTGAGCTTACCGATGAACATTCGGTAACTCTTACGCTGAAGCATCCTTCCTTTTCTGAAGCTGCTACGATATCTGATGCCATTAACAGTGCTTTTGGTAGAGGAACGGCGATTGCTGTTGATTCATCTACCGTAAAGGTGCGGTTTCCAGAGGGTGTTAATAAAGTTGATTTTCTGTCAAAGGTTCTTAACCTTTCCATAAATACGGAGCCTGAGCCGGTAGTTGTAATATATGAAAGGACAGGAACGGTAATAATGAGCGGTAACGTTAAAATAGATCCTCCCGTATATGTTGCTCATGGAAATATCTACGTTTCCGTTACGAAAACACCTCAAGTATCTCAACCTTCTCCTCTTTCTGAAGGAAAAACGGTTGTTACACAGAATGTTACTACCGAAGTTAAAGAGGAAAAGGGACGGATATTCAGCGTTCAGTCTGCCGATTTAAGAGATCTTGTTAAAGCTCTCAATGAACTTGGAATTTCTCCGAGAGATTTAATAGCAATTATTCAGGCTATAAAAGCGGCGGGCAAGCTTCATGCTAAAATTGTTGTGATGTAACGGAGAGAAAAATGGAGCCGAAAATTGTTCCCTATTGGGATGTTACTGCTATTAGAAATATAAAAACGGTTAAGGATGTTGCTAAAGAATTTGAAGCAACATTTCTTGAGATTATGTTGAAAGAGATGAGAAAGGGAATACCTGAAGGTATGTTTTCTTCTTTTTCAGATAAGATGTACACCGATATGTTTGATATGGCGGTTGCAAATAGACTTGCCTCTTCTGATAGATTTGGCCTTGCAAAATACATAGAAAATGCCCTTAACGCCTATAAAAAGGCGGAGAATCTATGAAGGAAACGCTTCTTCTCTATGTAAACAAGCTCTACAAATATTCTGATATTCTTTTTGTTCTTCTTCTTCTTGCGATTCTCGCTTCAATGGTTCTTCCGATTCCTCCTATAGTTCTTGATATCCTTTTGACTTTCAGTATTACTCTTTCTCTTTTGATTTTGATGACTACCGTTTATATAAACCATCCACTGGAATTGTCTTCTTTCCCTTCTTTGCTCCTAATAGCTACACTATTCAGACTTTCTCTGAACATAGCAACCACCAGAAGAATCTTACTTCACGGCAATGAAGGACCGGCGGCAGCAGGTAAGGTTATTGAAGCCTTCGGGCAGTTTGTTGTAGGTGGTAATTACATTGTAGGTATTATTGTCTTTCTGATTCTTGTTGTTATTAACTTCATCGTTATTACTAAAGGAACCGAAAGGATTTCTGAAGTTGCTGCAAGGTTTACGCTTGATGCTATGCCAGGCAAGCAGATGGCAATAGATGCCGATTTAAATGCCGGCTTGATTGATGAGAAAGAAGCCCAGAGGCGACGTCAGGAAATTGCAAGAGAAGCGGACTTTTACGGAGCTATGGACGGTGCTTCAAAATTTATCCGCGGTGATGCCATTGCAGGGATAATCATCACTCTTATAAACATTTTAGGCGGTCTTGCAATTGGTGTTTTTCAGCACCATATGAGCTTAGCAGATGCGGCAAAGACATTTACGATACTTACTGTTGGTGACGGTCTTGTCAGTCAAATTCCTTCACTTATTACATCAACGGCAGCCGGTCTTATGGTTACAAGAGCTGCAGCAGAAACCGATCTTGGAACTGAAATTTTCAAACAGTTGACCAGCTATCACAAAGCTCTTTTCATGGCGGCAGGAACGCTGGCTGTTATTGGTATTGTTCCTGGAATGCCGACAATTCCTTTTTTGCTTGTAGCTTCTCTCATTGCAATAGTAGCCTATATGGTCTATGAGGCGGGAAAAGAGAGAGAGCTGAAAGAAGCTGAGGAAAGAGCCAAGGAGCTTATAAAAGAGGCAAAGGCTAAAGAAGAAGACGAGGACATTATTTCTCCTCCTGAAACGCTTGCTATGGAAATAGGTTATGCTTTAATTCCCTATGTCGAGGATAAGAAGACAGGGGAAATCGTTAAGAGAATAAAATCTTTGAGAAAACAGCTTGCGAGGGAGCTCGGGATTATTATTCCTCTTGTTCATATAAAAGATAACCTTGAGCTGAAACCGGGTGAGTATAGAATTTTAATAAGAGATGTAGAGGTTGCAAGGGGAGAAGTCGAACCGAATAAACTTCTTGCTATTGATACGGGAACGACAAAAGAAAAGATTTCAGGAAAAGAGACGAAAGAACCGGCTTTTGGCCTTACAGCTTACTGGATTACTCCTGACTTGAAAGACAGAGCGAAACTTCTTGGATATACGGTTGTTGATATTCCTACCGTTATAATTACTCATCTTTCAGAAGTTATCAAGAAACATGCATATGAGATTCTGGGAAGAGTTGAAACAAAAGAACTTGTTGATAATCTTGCGAAAAAATATCCTCTTGTTAAAGACATTGTTCCAGAGCAGGTGCCTTTAGGTGTTGTTCACAGAGTTCTTCAAAATTTGCTTAAAGAGGGTATTCCTGTTAAAGATCTGATGACTATTTTAGAAGCGCTTTCTGATAATATTTCGAGAACGCAGGATCCGGACATACTTACCGAATTTGTGAGACAGGCACTTGCCCGTTTGATAACAAATCTTTACTCTGTGAACGGTGAGATTACCGTTCTGACGTTGACTCCAAAAGCGGAAAATTACATTTTGGAAAAGGTGAAACAGAACGATGGTTATCTTCCGCCTCTTGAGCCAGCTTTTGTTCAAAAAATAATGGGTGATATAATGAAGTATCGTGATATATTCACAAGGAAGCAGGCAGTTCCTGTTATTCTCACCTCTCCTGCCGTTCGCCGTTTTCTTAAAAAGATAATAGAACCGTATGCACCGAATATTGTTGTTCTTTCCTATTCTGAAATAGAGCCCGGTGCCAAGGTTAGCGTTGTAGGAACAGTCGGTGAATAAAAGTATTCTCTTTCCGCAATGGTGTTTGCACTTAAGATATCTATCTCCTTTATGGATATTCTGTCTGTGAAAAGTTCGATTAAGTTGAATGAGTATCCGTGGGGATTTCTGTGTAATTCCCATGAAAAACTTCCTGCATTTGCAAATACGGTGTTCTCGATTTTTAAAAAGAAACTGTTACCTCCAAATCCGGTTGTGTCAATAATTTTGTGTAAACCATTAGGAGTACCTCCTGGAGAACATATCCTGAAGTTCTTCCTTAGCCTCA